>DATEME010000666.1:0-13071 GCA_035275865.1 Candidatus Acidiferrales bacterium
TCCATTCGCGGAATTTCGTCACGATCTCGGCAAGATCGGCATGCGTCTTGGCAAGCTTTTGATAACGCGCCGAATCCGCGAGGATGGCTGGCGAAGACAGCTCGTGAGTCATTTCATCGTAGCGGCGCTCGATCTGTTCTAATTTTTCGTAAAGCGAAAGATTGGCCATGGTTAACACCCGCACACAGATAAAACGCAAGAATTCGGTCAATATCGGACAAACGGAAACACGGTTCGGCCGCGGCTCGGGCCGTTGCGGGAAGGTCGCTAATGGAAGAGCGAGAACATCTTACACATGCCTGGAAACATGATAGCCGCCGGGAGCCGCAAAAGCAAATAGCGGCGGCGGGAGTTGCGCTTTCACGGCAGAAGCAAGGGCTGAACAACAGATGAAATTCGGGCGCGGATCGTGCTACGGTATTTTGCACGGAAAATTATGGAAAACATTCAAATTACACTGCCAGATGGCTCGACACGCGAGGTGCCGCGCGGAACGACGGCCGCGCAGATCGCGGGTCAGATCGGGCCGCGCCTCGCAAACGCCGCACTTGTTGCGCGCGTTGGCGATGTTCTCGTCGACCTCTCCAAGCCGCTTGAGGAAAATGGAAAGCTATCGATTTTGACCGCAAAGGATCCCGACGCGGTGCAGGTGTTTCGTCATTCCGCGGCACATTTGCTTGCCGCAGCAGTGCTGGAGCTTTATCCGGATGTGAAGCTGGGCATTGGACCGCCGACCGAAACGGGATTTTTCTACGAATTTCTGCGCAGCGAGCCGTTTACGCCGGAGGACCTCGCGAAGATCGAAGCGAAGATGCACGAGATTGCGGCGAAAAACGTGCCGAACGAACGCAAATGGCTGCCGAAAGCCGACGCGTTAGAGCTTTATAAACAGAGCGGGCAGACGTTCAAGTGCGAACTCGTGGAGGAAAAGGCCGTCGAGCCGATGGTGTCGTTTTACACGACGGGCAAGTTCATCGATTTCTGCCGAGGGCCGCACATTCCGTCGACGGGACGGATTCAGGCATTCAAGTTGATGAATGTGGCGGGCGCGTATTGGAAAGGGCACGAAGGCAATCCGCAGATGCAGCGGATTTACGGCGCGTGTTTCGTCGAACAGAAGGAACTGGACGACTATCTGCATAGGCTTGAAGAGGCGAAGCGGCGAGACCATCGGAAGCTTGGGACGGAGCTCGATCTTTTCAGCATTCAGGACGAAGCGGGGCCGGGGCTGATCTTCTGGCATCCGAAGGGCGCGATCATCCGCCGCGAGATGGAAGACTGGCTGCGCGCTGCGCTTTTGCGGCGCGGATATGAGCTTGTGTATACGCCTCATATCATGCGGCTTGACCTATGGAAGACGAGCGGCCACGCGAATTTTTACCGCGAGAACATGTTTGGAGCGATTGAGGTCGAAAAGGCCGATTATCAGCTCAAGCCGATGAATTGCCCCGGGCACATTTTGATTTACAAGTCGCGGCTGCGGAGTTATCGAGAATTGCCCGTCCGGCTGGCCGAGTTGGGGACGGTTTATCGTTACGAGCGGTCGGGCGTGCTGCATGGCTTGATGCGCGTGCGCGGATTCACGCAGGACGATGCGCATATCTTTTGCATGCCCGAGCAAGTCGAACACGAAGTGCAGGATTGCATCGAGTTCGCGTGGGAAGTGTTGAAGACGTTCGGATTTGACCGCTACGAGGTCGAGGTTTCGGGCGGAGATCCTGCCCACCCCGAGATTTATCCCGGCACGCCGGAGCAGTGGCAACACGCGGAGGGCGCCTTGATCAACACGCTCAAGCGCCTGAACGTGCCCTACAAATACATGCTCGGTGAAGGCGCGTTTTATGGACCGAAGATCGATGTAAAGCTCGTCGATGCGATCGGGCGGCCCTGGCAGCTTTCGACGGTGCAATTCGATTTCAATTTGCCGCAGCGGTTCAATCTCGAATACGTCGGCGAAGATGGCTCGCGGCACATGCCGCTCATGGTGCATCGCGCGCTTTGGGGATCGGTCGAGCGATTTTTCGGCGTCTTGATCGAGCATTACGCGGGAGCGTTTCCAGCGTGGCTTGCGCCGGTGCAGGCGAGCGTGTTGCCGGTGAGCGGGAAATTCGAGGAGTACGCGCGAATGGTGACCCAGCAGCTCAAAGATGCCGGATTTCGCGTTCACCTAGATGACCGGAATGAGAAGTTGCAGGCGAAGATACGAGACGCGCAGCTGGAAAAAGTGCCGTATATGCTGATTCTCGGTGGGAAAGAGGCCGAGGCGGGCACGGTTTCGGTCAGGCATCGCTCGAAAGGCGACTTGGGGCCGCGGCCGCTGGCGCAGTTCGTAGCCGATTTGAAGGCGGAGATTGAAGAGCGGCGAATTTCGGATGCGGCCGCGTCCGGTATGGCAGGAAAGGCCGCAAATACCTAAAATCCGGGCCTTGCGGCGCGGACCGAGGGCCATGCTATACTTTCTGCTCTGTCCCTGCCTTGGGTTTTCGAGGGGCGGTATCCTGAAAGGAATTACGGTCGGCGATCAGGACGCGGCCGGGAGGTGTGGTTATCGCAGAACGTGGTGCGGGTGGTCTTCGAGTCAACGAGCGTATTCGCGCTCGGGAAATCCGCGTAATCGACGAGGATGGGAATCAGCTGGGCGTGATGTCCCTGTTCGACGCAATGAAAGCGGCGCGCGACAAGGGCGTGGATGTAGTCGAGATTTCGCCCAATGCCGTGCCTCCGGTTTGCAAACTGGTCGATTACGGCAAATTTCTCTACGAGCAGAACAAGAAAGCGCACGAAACAAAGAAAAACCAGAAGAGTTCGCATATTAAGGAAGTGAAGTTTCGGCCGTCGACGGCCGAGCATGATTACCAAGTGCGTAAGAATCAGATCATCCGTTTCCTTGGCGAAGGCTACAAGGTGAAGGCGATGATCTTTCACCGGGGCCGCGAAATGGCGCACCAGGACGTAGGCCGGGCGAAGATGACGCGCCTCATGGCCGATATCGCTGATCACGCACAAGTCGAATTCGGGCCGCGCATGGAGGCCAACATTTTGCTGGCGCTGCTGGCGCCGAAGAAGGGCGCCGCGGCAACGGCTCCAAGCCGTCCGGCGCAATCGGCGGCGGGAAATTAAAAGCCGCGAGATTCTGGAAAGAGGAAATCGTGAAGAAGAATACGAAGATGAAGTTGAAGACGCACCGGGGCGCGGCGAAGCGGTTTAAGCTTACGTCCACGGGGAAGGTCTTGCGGTGGCACTCGGGCAAGCGGCACCTACTGGGCACCAAGTCGCCGCGTCGGCAGCGCAAACTGACGAATAAGGTCGAGGTTGATCCCTCGAATGTGCCGAACGTGCGCCGCGCACTGCCTTACGGGATCGAGTAGTAACGGTTGGTGCGGCAAGCCGGCTTTCCGCGGCCGCCGTTTTGTGACTTTGTTTTCAACTTTTTCTGTGTCAGGCAGAGCGTAACGGGTGCCTGCCGGCCGGAGCTTCGTGTTTTATGCGAGGCATTTGCTTTGACCCAACGAGACAAACCCGTCTGATCGCGCAGGAATGTGTGCGCGACGGCTCGCGTTTGTCTCCCCGTTTAATTTTGAGGATTCGCGCCTGCTTTGGCGGGCCAAAGGAGAATAGAACAATGCCTCGCGTAAAACGCGGTACCAAGCGCCGCGCCCGTCGGAAGAAGCTCCTGAAGCATGCCAAGGGCTTTTTCCTCACAAAGGGAAAGCTTTACCGGTCAGCGAAGGAAGCGGTGAATCGCTCCCTGCGATACACCTATCGTGACCGGCGCGTCCGCAAGCGCGATTACCGTACGCTTTGGATTCAACGCATCGGCGCTGCAGCGCGCGCCAACGGCTTGAGCTATAGCCAGTTGATTCATGGCCTGAAGGCGGGAAACATCGATCTCGACCGCAAGATTCTGGCGGACATGGCCGTTCGCGACGCGGAGGGATTTGCGGCGCTCGCGGAATCAGCCAAGCAGCATTTGAAAACCACCGCTCCGCAATCGGCGGCATAGCGAGCCGGCACGGTTTGTCTTTGCGCCAGAAAATGCGACGGACAAATTGAATACCGCTACTTCCGAAACGCTCACGCAAGCTGGAATCTCGACGTCCGAAGCCGTGTCGCAGGCGTTTGCCGAAGTACGCCAGCGCTTTGACGGTGAAGTCGCGGCGAACGGAGGCGATCCCGAGCGCTGGAAAGCATTCGTCGTCGCATGGACTGGCCGAAAGGCTGGAGTTCTTTCGCAGATAACCGATAACTGGCTGAAGACAGCTTCGAAAGAGCTGAAACCTGTCGTTGGCCAGGAGCTCAACAAGCTCAAAAGCTATGTTGAGGCAGGAATTGAGGGCGGGCGCCTTGCGATGGAAGCGGCTGCCGAAGCGGCTGCCGCGGCGCGCGATGCGATCGATCTCTCGCTTCCCGGAATCGAGCGCGCAGTCGGCACGCGCCATTTGATTCGCCAGACCTACGAAGAACTGCAGCGAATTTTTCTTTCCATTGGGTTCAGCGTCGTCGAGGGGCCGGAGATTGAAACGCCCTATTACAATTTCGAAGCGCTGAATATCCCCGAACACCATCCCGCGCGCGACAACATGGACACGTTTTACATCGAGGGATCGCGCTCGGGGCATCTGCTGCGCACGCACACCTCACCGATGCAGATTCGCACGATGGAGAAACAGAAACCGCCTGTGCGCATCGTCGTGCCCGGAAAAGTCTATCGGCGCGACAACCCCGATTCGACACACGGCTACATGTTTCATCAAATTGAAGGATTGGCCGTCGATACCGACATCACTTTTTGCGATTTCAAAGGGACCGTGGAATATTTTGTGCGCGAATTTCTGGGGCCAAAGGCCAAAACGCGGCTGCGCCCGAGCTACTTCCCATTCACTGAACCATCCGCAGAAGTGGATGCCACCTGCCACGTCTGCGGTGGATCCGGGTGCCGAGTCTGCAAGTTCTCGGGATGGATCGAGCTTTTCGGCGCCGGCATGGTGAACCCAGCGGTCTACGGTTTCGTCGGCTATGACGCGGAAAAGCTTTCCGGCTTTGCATTCGGGATGGGCATCGACCGTCTTGCGATGATGAAGTATGGAATCAGCGAACTCCCGTTGCTTTTCCAGAACGATGTTCGTTTCCTGCGCCAGTTTCCCTAAATCGAAATATCCGCATCAAACACTCCGTAGGCGTTTCTTCCGGACGCCCGGTATTGCACTAACCGTTCGTTCGGTCGAGCGTCAAAAATCTAGGGCAGCGTTATCAGACTCCCGCAGTCGCTGACAATCTGGGATGTGCTCTCAACCGAGTAGCGGAAAGCTTACGCCGACCATATCGGCTGTGCTGGGCGGTGCGTCCCCTCCAATTGTAAAAGACGCAGATGCCTTCATTGAAAAATGGTGGGCGGCGTATGGTCTCGCGATGGCGGCCACCATTCTCACGCTTGCTGCCCGCTGGCTTCTCGATCCCGCTCTAGGCGACCACGTTCCCTACAGCCTTCTCTATGCTGCGGTAGCCCTCTCCGCAATCTATCTCGGCCTTGGACCCTCGGTCGTGTCAGCCGTTTTGGGTCTTTTGGGCACTCTTGCATTTTTCGTCGAGCCGCGTGGTTCTCTCGCCATTGCGGGCGTGCCCGATTTGGCCGAGGCCCTGACGTATATTGGCGTTTGCGCCGTGATCATTGTGGCAGGCGAGACAAACCGAAGATCAAAATCGCGACTCAAATGCGCTCACGAACAGTTGGCGGCCAGAGAGGAATCGCTCCGTCTCTTCAGCTCGGACCTTGAAAAGCGCGTCATCGAGCGCACGGCTGAGCTAAAGCGAACGGAAGCGTCCGCGCGCCAGCTGGGCGCACAGGTGCTGAAGATGCAGGACGACGAGCGCCGCAGGATCGCCCGCGAACTGCACGATAGCGTAGGCCAGATGGTCGCGCTCCTGAATATGGACCTGGGACGGCTGCGAAGCTCGGCAAATTTTGCGCCCGGGCAGATTGACATCGTCTCGGACTGCAAGGAGCTCGCTGAGAACGTGATTCGTGAAATCCGCACGATTTCCCATCTCTTGCACCCGCCACTGCTCGATGAAATGGGACTGCCTTCCGCCCTGAAGTGGTACATCGACGAATTTTCCAGACGAAGCGGTGTCCTGACCTATTTGGAGCTTGCCGAGGATTTTGGCCGGCTGCCCGGCGACTACGAGATTGCGCTCTTTCGCATTGTTCAGGAATCGCTGACAAATGTACATCGGCACTCGGGCAGCAAATCTGCCGCCGTGCGGCTGATCCAGGTCCCGGGAAGCGTCGGAGTCGAGATTTCGGATCACGGCAAGGGCATCCCGGCGGAAAAGCGCAGAAATTTCGAGACCGGAGGCGCGATGGGGGTTGGACTGCGGGGAATGCGCGAACGCGTGGAACAGCTTGGCGGCACGATTGAACTGCGCTCCGGCGACTCCGGTACGACAGTCTGCGCTATTTTGCCGATCGCCGCGGCCGATAGTCCCGCTGTCAATCTCGTCAGTACAGAAAAATGATCCGCCTCCCAGAAAACAAAATAGTTCAAACCGGATGACGCGAGGGTGTATAAGTGTCGCCACGGGCATTTATAAGGCTCCTAGCGCCTGAGCGTCAGGGGGTGCGTGATGCGAACGGTCAGACTTCTCTCCGTGGTGGTTGTATCCCTCGCAGTTGCTGCTTGTCTTGTCGGAGCGCGCACATCTCTGCGCGCGCAGCAGAGCGCGAGTCCGCAAATCGATGCGGACGACATCGGTGGCGTCGTCACAAGCAGCAAAGGGCCGGAAGCCGGCGTATGGGTGATCGCGGAAACCACGGACTTGCCGACGCGCTACATCAAAGAGGTTGTGACCGACGACCGCGGCCGGTATGTGATTCCCGATCTGCCCAAAGCTAACTATTCGCTTTGGGCGCGCGGTTATGGCCTCGTCGATTCACCGAAAGTGCAGAGCGAGCCGGGCAAGATCGTGAACCTGAATCCGACGCTCGCTCCTGACAAAGCTGCCGCGGCGCAGTATTATCCGGGGAATTATTGGTATTCGCTTCTGAACGTTCCAGACGCGAGCGAATTTCCCGGCACAGGGCCTGACGGCAACGGAATTTCGCCGAACATCAAGAGCCAGGCGCAATGGATTCACCTGATCAAGACGGATAGCTGCGAATCGTGCCACCAGCTAGGCAATAAATACACTCGCACCATTCCGCCAATCTTCGCGGATTTCGAGACGCCTGCCGAATCCTGGATGCGGCGCGTGCAATCCGGCCAGGCCGGTTCGGCAATGATCGGCGGCCTGACGCAGTTGGGCATAAATAAAGCAGCCGCACTGTTTGGCGACTGGACCACGCGCATCGCGCATGGCGAGCTTCCCGCAGAGGCGCCGCCGCGGCCCCAGGGTGTGGAGCGCAACGTAGTCATCACGCAATGGGACTGGGCCGAACCAACCGCCTATTTGCACGATGAGATTTCCACGGATAAGCGCAATCCCCGCGTGAATGCCAACGGACTGATTTACGGCTCACCCGAAGAGAGCCGCGACTATCTGCCGGTACTCGATCCTGTTCACAACACGATCAGCGAGGTGAAAACGCCCTATCGCGATGCTGATACGCCGGGCCAACCCAGGCCTTTGCAACCTTCGAATTTCTGGGGCGACGAAGAGATATGGAACAGCCACACGACTGTGCACAACCCGATGTTCGATGAGCGCGGCCGCCTTTGGTACACCTCGCGAATTCGCGCCAGCAGCGATCCTGCGTTCTGCAAGGCGGGTTCGGATCTTATCTCCGCGCAGCTGACGCCGGTAAATAATTCGGGGCGCCAACTCGCCATGTACGATCCGGCGACCAAACAAATCTCGCTGATCGATACTTGTTTCGGTACGCATCACCTTGTGTTTGCCGGCGATGCCAACGACACGCTTTGGACCAGTAGCGGCGGTGGCGGAGGTGTGGTCGGCTGGCTGAACACGAAAGTGTGGGATGAGACGCACGACGCCGCGAAATCGCAAGGTTGGACGGCGCTTGTCCTCGATACGAACGGCAACGGCAAGCGCGACGCGTACGTCGAGGGCACGCAGAGCGTAGCGACCGCGCCGAGCGGCGAAAGCCTGGGCACGTCGGCGGCGATGAATGCCAAAACTGATCCGACGAAAGACACGCGCCTGAATGCGGCATTCTATGGCGTTGCTGTCGCGCCCGATGGGGCTGTATGGGGAAGCGTTCTCGGATTTCCTGGAGGCATTGTCCGACTGAATCCCGGATCGAATCCCCCTGAGACTGCGCTCGCGGAGTATTACGAGGTTCCCTGGAATGATCCGAAGGCGCCCGTTTGGGGATTTTCTCCGCGTGGCATGGACGTCGACGGCGAAGGCGTAGCGTGGGTCGCGCTTGCCAGCGGCCATCTGGCGAGCTTCGATCGCCGCAAATGTAAAGGACCTCTAAACGGGCCTCTCGCAACTGGCCGCCAGTGTCCGGAGGGGTGGACGCTTTACCAAACGCCGGGTCCAAAATTCAAGAACGTGCAGCTTTCCGGCAGCGACGATTCGCATTACTACGACTGGGTCGACCGCTTCAATACGCTGGGGCTCGGCAACAACACTCCGATCATCACCGGCAATTCATCTGATTCGCTGATCGCGCTGGTCAATGGGAAATTCGCGATTCTGCGCGTACCTTACCCGCTTGGCTTCTTTGCGAAAGGAATGGACGGCCGCGTCGACGATCCAAACGCTGGCTGGAAAGGCAAAGGCGTTTGGACCACGTGGGGAACGCGTGCGCCGTTTCATAGCGAGACGGGTAAGGGAACGATGCCCAAAGTCGTTCATTTCCAGATCCGGCCAAATCCGCTCGCGCACTAAGGCCAGAGGCGCATCTGAGCAACCGCCTGCGTTGCCGAAAATCGCTTCCGTCTGTTTCCGTTGCCTCCGCGCGCCCAATTGCGCTACCGTAATTCGGCTGCAATAAACACGAAATTTTTCACTGAGCACACCGGGCGTGGCCCGCGATTCGCGCCGCAACGATGAAGATTGTCTACAACTGGCTGAAGGAGTTCGTCGGCGTCACGGCTCCGGCCGCTGAGCTTCGCTCGAGGCTCTCCCTGGCCGGCGTTGCCATCGATTCAATCGATGAGAGCGCCACCGGTCCCGTGCTGGATGCGGAAGTCACCGCAAATCGACCCGATTGCCTCGGGCACTATGGAATCGCGCGCGAAGTCGCCGCCATTTACAGGCTTTCCGTGAACCCGCTGCGCCCCAAACTCAGGGAATCATCTGAAAAGATTGCTTCGGCGACGCGCGTCGACATCGAAGCTCCCGATTCGTGCGGGCGATACACGGCGCGCGTGCTCCGCGGAGTAAAGGTGCAGCCTTCACCGGAGTGGCTGCGGCAGCGTCTCGAAGCGATCGGACAGAATGTGATCAACAACGTCGTCGACGTCACGAACTACGTGATGTTTGAGCTTGGCCAGCCCATGCACGCATTTGATCTCGACAAACTCGCTGAGAAGCGCATCGTCGTGCGGCGCGCACGTCCCGGCGAAAAGATTCGCACGCTGGATGGCGCCGGGCGCACTCTTGCGAAAGAGATGTGCGTGATCGCGGACGCGGCGCGTGCCGTGGCCATTGCCGGCGTGATGGGAGGCGCGGAGAGCGAAATCGGGCTCGCAAGCCGGAATATTCTCCTTGAGTCCGCATGGTTCGATCCCATCTCTGTGCGGCGCACGTCAAAGGTGCTCGGCCTGCGTACTGAGGCGTCCTATCGTTTCGAGCGCGGAGCCGATCCTGAAATGGCGGATCTTGCTTCGCGGCGTGCGGCCGAACTGATTCAGCAACTGGCCGGCGGCGAATTGCTGCAAGGCGCCGTAGACGTCTATCCGGGGCGCGCCCCGGAAAAAAGAATCGAGCTCGCGCGCGAAGAGTTGCTACGCGTGATGGGCGCGGACATTCCCGACCGCGACATCGAGGAGATTCTCGGCGCGCTCGGTTTTCATCCCGTGCGCAATGATGAGAATCGCGGTGCCGCCGAGTCGCTGCTGGCAACATGGGATTGCCGCCAGCCCTCGTGGCGCCAGGACGTGACGCGCGGCATCGACCTGATCGAGGAAGTGGCGCGGCATTACGGTTATGAAAAATTCCCTCCGCGCTTGCCTCCAGCAAAACAGCCCGCGCGTCGCTTGCCCCACGCGAGCGCGATGGATTGTTTGCGCGAGCGCATCATCGGGCTCGGCTATCAGGAAATTGTGGAAATTCCGATCGTGGACGCAACGCGCGACGCGATCTTTCGTCCCGAGGGCCTGACGCCCGCAACGATCGGCAATCCGCTCGCCGAAAACGCGTCCATGATGCGGTCGTCCGGGATTGTGAGCATGGTGGGGGCGATTGAATGGAATTTGAACCACGGCCAGCGTGATCTGCGACTGTTCGAAATTGGAACGGCGTACGAAATGCCGAGCGGAGAGCCCGTGGAAACGCCCATTCTTACGCTTGGCGCGACCGGGCTGGCTCGCGAAAAGACGATTTACGAACCGGCGCGGGAATTCACCTTCGCGGATTTAAAGGCCGATCTGGATAGACTTGCGGAATTGGCTGGCGGCACATCGTGGCGGAAAGCGAGCCGGAATTGGCTTTCCGCCGGACGAGCCGCGGAATTGTGCATCGGCGGCGACTCAGCCGCGCCCCAAGGCATCGTTGGACAGCTCGCCAAGCGCGTTGCCGATCAGCTGAAGTTGCGCCAGGACGTTTTCATTGCCGAATTGCGCCTCGGGCCGCTGCTGCACTCGATCGAAAATGCGCGTGCGGCGCTGAAATATCGCCCGATCCCGCGTTTTCCTGCTGTTGAACGGGATTTTTCGCTGATTCTTTCCGATGGCATCGCATTTGCGCAAGTCGAACAGGCGATCCGTGCGCTTGCGATTCCCGAAGTGCAAGGCATCGAAGCCGCCGATCTGTTTCGCGGTGGCCAGATTCCGGCCGGCAGATTTTCGCTGATGATTCGTGTGACTCTCCAGAGCGTGCAAGCGACACTCACGGACGCGCAGATCGCCGATTATTCGTCGCGCATTGTCTCGGCGCTTGAAAAGGAACTTGGCGCAACGCTGCGCGCGAGCTAGCGCTCCGAAACGCACACCCCACAGTGCAAATCCCCGCCGTTTCCGTAAGTTGATTGCTGGCCGTCGTTACTGATACAGTCGCTGCCAGTCGGCGAGGTCACGATGAGCGGAACGAATCGACGGCAATTTATGATGCGCAGTGCACTTTTTGCGGCGGCGGGTTCGCTTGCCGGGTTTCCGAAGTGGGCAGCGGCTGATCCGCTTGGCTTGCCCATCGGCATCCAGCTCTACACGGTCGGCGACGACATGCAGAAAGATGCGCCGGGGACCGTCAAACGGATCGCGGAGATCGGCTACAAGGAAGTCGAGGCGGCCGGCTTCGGCTCGGTGAAGACTGCGCCGGCGCTGCGTAAGGTGCTGGACGAAAATGGCCTGAAATGTCCAAGCGCCCATCTGGACTTCGATCTCAAGAATCTCAACAGGGCTTTTGATGATGCACACGCGTTAGGCTGCACCTACGCGACCGTTTCCGTACCGCGCTTTCTCATCGAGCCAATGCCTTCGCCCGGTGACGTTCCAGCGGCCGAGCGCCCGGCGCTGATTCAAAAGATAGTTGCGGCGCTCAGCGCGCCCATGTCGCACGATGAACTGAAGAGGCTGATCGATGCGATGAATCAGGTGGGAGCGGCGGCGAAGAAGCAGGGGCTCACGTTTGCTTCGCACAACCATACTTTCGAATTCCAGATGATCGACGGGCAGCCGGCGATTCACTATATGATTGCGCAAACCGATCCGGATAACGTGAAGTTCGAAATCGATTGCGGTTGGGCTACGGTGGCGGGTTACAGCCCCGTTGACATTGCAAATGCCTTTCCCGGCCGGGTGAAGATGTTGCACATCAAGGATTTTCTGCCGTTCGAAAAGGGAGCAAAGCTGGGCGGGCCGGATTCGCCAAAGGGCTCGGAGATCGGCAAGGGCGTGGTCGATTACAAAAAGATTTTTGCGGGGATGAAGGGTAAAGGCGTGCAACACATTTTCGTCGAGCAGGAAGGTCCGTTCAGCCGCATGCCGGCCATACAGTCGGCCGAGGTCGATTACAAGTACTTGCACTCTCTTTCGTAAGCGCAAATGCAACGAACGGGCCCATGGCCTTTCAACTCAGCCCACCCAGGACATCCTCTCTGCCGGCGGCGGAGTCTCGCCCGATTGGCGCTAAACTAGCGCTTCTTCAATGAAGACGGTGTACCTCGCGCTCGGATCGAATATGGGAGATCGCGAGCGGAACATTGCGCGGGCGATCAAGGCAATGGAGGCGCGCGGCGTGCGAGTAGTACGGCGTTCGGCGCTCTATGAGACGGAGCCGGTGGACGTTCGCGGTTACGGCTGGTTTTTGAATTGCGCCGTGCAGGCGGAAACAGATCTGATGCCGCTGCAATTGATGCACGCGCTGCTACAAATCGAGGCGGAGCTTGGGCGGAAGCGTCCTGCAGGTCAGACCGCGCCGGGCGCGCTGAAAGAGCCCCGCACGATCGATCTTGATATCCTGCTTTTTGGCGATAGCGTAATCCATTTGCGCGAGCTTGAAGTGCCGCATCCGCGAATGGCCGAGCGGCGATTCGTTCTGGTGCCGTTAGTGGAGATTGCCGGGGCCGTGCGACACCCGATCTTGAATGCGCCAATCTCGGAATTGCTGACAGGGACGGCGGACCGCAGTCAGGTTCGACCGTATAATCGCGAACGCGGAGCAGCGCGGAAATGAGCACCGTTTACGCGGGCACGTCGGGATGGTCGTACGCAAGCTGGAAGCCGAAATTTTATCCGGCGAAGCTGGCATCGGCGAAGTTCCTGGGTTATTACGCGACGCGGCTCAACACCGTCGAGGTGAATTACACCTTTCGGGCGTTCCCTTCCGAGAAAATGCTAACCGGCTGGGTTGCCGCGACGCCCGAACATTTCCGGTTCGCGGTGAAGGCGCACCAATCGATTACGCATATCAAGCGGCTGCAAGATGCCGAAGACAATGTGGCGC
>DATEME010000667.1:0-1996 GCA_035275865.1 Candidatus Acidiferrales bacterium
CAAAAGACCGAAGAAATTCTCAGACTTGAGACGGGAGAGGTGGGAATTCGGCTCCGGGGAAAGTAGCGAACCAAAGAGCGACACGGAGCCTAACCTTGACTAGGAGTTTACCATACAGGTATGGCGAAAGTCAAGAGAAATCGTGATTCCTATTGTTAGCACATCGAGATGACCGCTGGAATTAGCACATGATCTGTCCGGTTCTAGTATCACCTGGTTCTGCCGCCGGTGTGGCGGTCGAGAAGGGGAATCCCGCGGGGGGTGCGGGATTCCCCTTCTCGAGAATTTGCTGCTCTGGATCGCAGGGGCTGCCATCTGCAGCATAGCGCCCCACTAGGTGCGGTCCATAGAAAATGCTCCAGCTGCCATCCAGGTGCTCGCAGACCAGCACGCGGCATTTGGCCAGTGTGCTGCGCCACTTGGTCTTCTCGATTTGCAACGTGTGATTGTCGATGCGCACGGTGTTGTCTTGATTGACCACGCGCTCGTGCTGCACAGAAAAAATTCGCTGCAGATCCTTCCCTATCGCGGGCAGAAAAGCGCTCCCTGGCTGAGCCGCGGGAACAGAAAATTTGCGATTCAGTTCGGCGATGTAGCTCTCTCGCAGAAAACGATTGGCTTCCTCCACCGTGGTGATCCCGCGCAGCCGCAACTCCTGCGGTAAACGGCGTTGCCAGGTGCCAAAGTTGCGCTCGCTGCGCCCGCGCGCTTGCGGCGAATACGCGGGAATCATGGGGATTCCCAAATCGCGCAGGGCTCTGCCGATCTGCGTGAGCCGCTGACGATCGACCACTTCTCCGGATTTGGGAGTCAGCCAGAAGTGCGTGCCGCGATCACTGTACAAGGCGCAAAAAAGGCCGCGTTGCTCGACCACTTCGCGCAAGGCCGCCATCATCGTGGCGGTGGATTCCTCTTCGACCAATTGCGCGTAGTAGATTTCGCTGGTGGCGTCGTCGAGAATCACGATCAGATCGTGCTGCGGTTCGCCGGCGAGCCAACGATGCCGGCTGGCGTCGGCGTGCAACAGCATCCCGGTCATCGGCCGGCGCTCTCTCTTGCGGCGGTGCGGACCACGTTTGCGCGTTTTGGCCACCAGTCCGGCACCTTGCAGCAGCAGTTTGACCCAAGTGTAACTGTAAGTGATGCCGTGCTCTTCGCGGAGCTTTTCGTGAAAATGCCGCACGCTGAAGTCGAAATACTTCTCGCGATATAGGCACAGAACCTGCTCGACCAGCGCTAACGGCACGCGTTTGACGCTGGGTCGGCCGGTGCGCCGGTCATAGAGACCATCCATGCCCAAAAGACGATATCGCTGGAACCAGCGCCGCAGCTGGCGCGGACTAAGCCGCGCGATGTGCGCCGCCTGCCAAAACGTAATCTGCTTGCTGAGAGCCCGAAGGATCACCTCTTGCACTTTCATCGCCCGCTCCCGGGCCCTCCCTGAGTAGATCGCCATCGGCCGGCCTCCGGCCCCGGTGTCTACCGTAGAGCGCCCTTAAAAAGCGGACATTTCACCTGCTAATGGAGCGGTCACTTCATGTGCTAACAACAGAGAAATCGTGATTCCAATTCGGGAAAGTGGCGAGTGGCTGGTGGCGCGTGGCGAGAAACGGAGAGGGAAAGGAAACGTCAACTTGCCGAAAGCCGGGAATCAGAAGCAAACGGGTCCCGAAGCAGAATTACTCGTTGCTGAGCTCCTTGATTATACCTCTGGGTGAATCCCGGGATGGCCTTGCCTTTGTGCTGGCCGACCCGGGCTGCGAATGCGCTGGTGACGCCGAGATACAGCACGCCGGATTCGCTGGCCATGAAGTAGGTACGAAAGGTGCGTTCCATGGCGAGGAATTTTGCGATGAGGGCGCCTGTTGTGCAAGGGCGTTGAAGAGAAAGAGAGATTTCTCCTTCCGTGACCCGGCGCACGTCTTTTCTTGAATGGGCGTGCGCAGGAAAAAACCGGGTCACTCCACTCGAAATGACGGAAGCAGCGGTGAGCGGC
>DATEME010000668.1:0-9859 GCA_035275865.1 Candidatus Acidiferrales bacterium
CGCCGAGAGCGAACTCGCATTCTCACCCTTATCCGGGTAATACGCCTGGAAGAAAACGTAAAGCGTCTGCCCGGTATTGAAGAACCGCGTGACGCTGGGCACGATCTGCTCGCCGTTCGTCTCCAGAGGGGTAACCACGCCCTTCTTCGTCTTGTCGCCCACGCTCTTCGTCGTCACAGACGATTGCTTCTGAACCGGCACGAGCTGGCTCGAAAGCAGCACGGAGCTCAGCGTCATCCTGTCGGCAGGCTCAAGCGGGATCGATATATTCTGTTCGAATGTGCCGATCTTCCCCGATTCGTTCTCGCGCGCGATAAACTTCAGCCGGTATGTTCGTCCCGGCGCGAGCAGCACGCCCGCTTGGTAGACGAGATTGTTCTGTTTCACCTGATCGAAATTGGCCGAATCGAGCTTCACGTTGATCGTATCGCGCCGATCGACCACCGGAATTCCCGTCGGCGCTCCCTGAAACAGCACGCGCACTTCATACGCAAAGTCGAAACCAACCTGATGCTCATCATGTTTCACGGCCCATTCCAGAGCGCTCGAAGAAATCTTCGCCGAAATCGGCACGTAAACTTGCTGCGGACTGACGCGAAACGCTGCGGTCCCGACGGCAATCGGCAGTTCCACGATCGGATCGTCCGATTCCAGCGCCTCCTGAAGCTGATCTTCCTTGTCCTGCTTCATCAAATGCTGGAAGTCGCGCGGCGCGTAATATCCATCGCGGGATTTCACGTGCGCGCCCGAAACGCCCTTCAGCTTCACCCGGATCTGATGCCACGAGCCGTCATGCTTCGTGTTCGGAGGCAAAACGTAGCTGGCCAGGTAATATCCCAGATTATCGGCCTGAATCTGCGGCAGCGCGTCCGCCAGATCGCCCAAATCGTAAAACGCGCGGCCTCCCGTGTCGGAAGCCAGCGTCGAAAGCGTATCGCGCGAATCGAGTCGTGCGTCCGTCTGCGCATACACGGCAGCGCCCGAGAAAAGCGAGCTTCCCGTGGACGCGCTCGCAGTCACATCTCCGCCTGGCGGCGACGCAAAAAGCCCGCGCGAATCGATCTCATAAATCGAGGTGTCCGCGCGGTTGGCGGCATCGGTCGCGGCGCGCAATTCGGTCCGATTTTCCTCACCCGTCTGCGTAATTCCGCCGGTGAAATGGATGATTGACTTGCGGCCCGGAATCGCGGCCAACACATTGGCGAGCCCTTCGAGCGCCTCGAGCTTGGCGTCCGTATTGAATGTGTTGAACTCGGTTTGATCCTGCGTGAACGCCGCCTGCGTGTCCTGCGAAACGTCATACTCGCCATTCTGCGCGGCCGCCGTATCGTTCGCCGCCAGCTCGGAATTAACTCCCGGTGTCAGCCGGTTGACAGCCTTCAGCAACGTGGCGTGGTTGTTCGTGAAGTCCGACCAGATCGAAAGCTGAGTGCCATACGCAACTACCGAAACCAGGTCCGCCCTCTGCATCTGCGCGTTCACGAATTTTGTTGCCGCGTCGCGCGCACGCAACATATCGTCCGGTTCCATCGAGCTCAGATCGAAATAAAGCACCAGCATCCGCCGGTCACGCGTTTCCGTGCTCACAGCATCCGGATTTGCGCCGCGCGGCGTGTCTACCGCGACGACGACCGGCCGCGAATCGTCCGAATTCTCCGCGGTCTGAATCGCCTCGATATCCTCAAATGAAAACGTCGA
The DNA here is from genome assembly GCA_035275865.1 of Candidatus Acidiferrales bacterium. GTDB lineage: Bacteria > Acidobacteriota > Terriglobia > Acidiferrales > UBA7541 > Palsa-295. The sequence continues at coordinate 1,699 of DATEME010000668.1, forward strand.
TATCTTCTGCGGCTTGCCGTCATCCGTGATGGCGAACTGATCGGGCTTAAGTCCCTTGATCGTTTTCCCGCTCTTGTCCGTCACCTGAATGTCGATGCGGACAACTTCCGAAGTCGATTGCAGCACATTCGCAGAAGTAGGTTCGTTCGGCGGCGGTGGGATTCGGACTTGCGTGCTGCCTTCGCCGATCCCGGTGGGCGCCTGCGTTTGCGCATTGCCCTGGGCCGAAGGTTGGGCAGGAGCAGATTGCGCACGAAGAGAAGGCTCTGCCGGAATTAAGCAAACACTGGCGGCCATCATCCAAACAAGTGCAGAACGTCCACTCGCGCAAAACGCATCCCAGATTTGCCGCCGCAAACTCATATCGTCATCCCAGTTCCCCGGCTCGACCTTCGCCCTCAAAAATTAAATCGCAGCGTCAGACTCATCGAACGCATTCCGCCGGCGCTCGTCACCTGCCCAAATTGCGCCGTGCCAAGCGCCGTCGAAACCCCGCTGTAATTCACATGGTTCAGCACGTTCGAAACATTCCACTGAATTTCTCCGCGCCGCTGATTGTCAGTATTGCCGATGCGAAACGCTTTGTTCATCGACGCATTCCATACGATCGAGCAAGGTCCTTCCACGCTTCCCTTCCGCGCATCGCCAAACGTGCCCGCCGCCGGAGTGGAGAAAACGGCCGTGTTGAAGAATCCAAGCACCGGCCCACCGCAGAGGCCCACGTTCGGATTCCCAACTTGATTCGGTAAAGAGAATCCGCTCGCCCCCGTACCGGAAGGATCTGCATTCTGCCCCCCCATCAGCACTGTAAGCGGATTCCCCATGTGCCACGTCACCGTGTTGAGCAGTCGCCAATCGCCGAACAGCTTGTAAGTCCATCCATGATTCGCAAACCGGTAGCGCTGGCCAAACGGAAGCTCATACGTCGCCGTCCCGCGGAAATTGTGCCGCTGGTCAAACGAAGAAAGCCCGCGCAGCCCCGCCAAATCGCCGTCGATTTGCTCTTTCGGCCCGCCCGTGCCGCCTACGGAACTCGCTTCGTCGATCGCCTTCGAATACGTGTATTGCGCCTGGAACGAAATTCCATGCGAATAGCGATGCACCACACGCACCTGCAAGCCGTTGTAAAGCGACGTTCCACCGCTTTGCACATACGTGAACTGCGTCGCGTATGGCACGCCCAAGCTCTGCTGCAGTAAACTCTGCGCCGTTCCAAATGGGGCGCGATTCGGCGAGCGTAAAATATCCAGATTCGCTCCGGACGTCCCCGTGTATTGCAGACTCAGCAGCCAGTTCCGCGAAAGATCCGTATCGACGCCGATATTCCACGTCTGCGCCCTGTATGGTTTGTAGTCGGGATCGACCGCATAGGTATTCGTCACGCTAATTGAAGACGTCGACGGCGCCGTCAGCCCATTCTGAATCGTGAAATAGTTCGAGGAGGAATTCTGCAGCGAAAACGACGTATCGAACGGCGGCTGGAACGAGAAATTTCGCACCAGCGAGGAAAAGACGTTCGCGTTATAAAAAATCGAATATCCGCCCCGCACCACAGTCCGTCGCTTCTTCTCCGGCAAAATCCAGGCAAAACCCGTCCGCGGCCCGAAATTCTTGTACGCGCCATTCACCAGCGCCCGCGGATAACCGTTCGTCCCCGGCGTCACTACTTTTACATCGGTGAGCGCGCCGTTGGCGCCGAAGATCGGTTCAAGGTTCGCGATGTGGTTGTACTTCTCGACGGTCGGCCTCGTCGCATCCCAACGCAGTCCGTATTGCAACGTGAAAGTCTTCGTCACACGCCAATCGTCCTGCGCATAGGCCGCAAATCCCCAGCTCCGCAAATAAATATTCTGCGGCGTCCCGTATTGCGCCGAGACGCTGTATGGCAACCCCATCAAAAAGTCCGCCATTTCATACGCAACCGTCTGCTGCGGCGTGAGCCGTATCGGATCAGCTGCCGTCCCGGTGCATGGCGTAATACCGCTCGTGCTTCCGCTTGTGCCGCTCGTAAACGCCGACCCGCACGTAAAATTCCCGTTGAACATGAACGCCCCCCGAGGATTCGGGCTCGCGTTGTTGTTCAGATCGATGTCGCGCAATTGACCGCCCAGGGTAACTGTGTGCTTCGTCTTGTAGAAGCTGAGTGCGTCCCCAAGCAGTAGCGTCTGGTTCCGCGTCAGCGAAGGCGCCGGCTCGTTCAACGTCCCCGCGCTCGAAAAACTGATTTGCGGCAAGCCGAAATTCACCGGCAGCGACGAATCTCCCGCGATCCCCAACTCGCTTTCCAGATCCGCGCCGTATTGCGTCGGGCTCGAAAGCTGCGAACGCTGCCGGCTCCAACTCGCATTCGTCCTCTCCACTGTCCGCGCCGACCAACTGTGATTCAGCGTCAGCGTAACGCTCTGCCCCAGGCTCGATGTATGCCCCAACGTGAACGGAAAGCTTCCCACCGATTTCGACCGCCCGATGTTCGCCGAATAGGCGCCCGTCAAATTCCATTTCGAATTCAACGTGTGCATGATCCGCACGTTCACCGCATCCGTATTCGAAGGCGTCCGCAGTTGCAGGAGATAGTTATAGCCCTGCGTCGTCTGCTGCGCGAAATTCGGCAGCGGTATATAACTCGGATTCAGCAGCCCCAGCGCCGCCGCGTTCGGCACAAACGATCCCGTCCCCGTCTGCGGATTCGGTCCAGTCGCCAGATTGCAAGGCAGCGTCGGGCCCGTCGGATTGTAAGGATTCACGAATCCGTTCGTGCTGCCGATCGCGCCGCAGAAATTCCCCGCGCGCTCATCCGCGGTCGGCACGATCGAATAGTCGTTCGCCGCGCTGTCATTAATCCGGTGCTCGTAATTCAAAAACAGATTCGTGCGACCCGTTCCATCATACAAATGCGGAATTTTCAACGGCCCCTGCAAATCACCGCCGAAATTCGTGTTGTACGTCGCCACTTTCGGCACCGTCGTCGTGTTGAACGAAAACGGACGCGCATTCAGCGCCGAGCTGTTGTACGTGTCATAAAAACTATATCGATACCGATTCGCCCGCTGCCTGAACAATCTTCCCGCGCCGCCCGGCCCGCCGCGTCCTCCCCGTCCGCCTGCAAATAGCGCTCCTCCTCCACCGCCGCGCCCACCGCGGCCACCACCAAATCCTCCGCCTCCTCCCCCAGGCCCACCGCCTCCTGGACCGCCTCCGCGCCCGCCAAACCCTCCTCCGCCGGGACCTCCAGGTCCACCGCCCGCAAAACCTGCTCCAGCCGCGCCGCCGGCCGCACCAGTGAACGCCGCTGCATCACCGGGCGCGCCGAATCCGATATCGCCGCCGGGTCCTCCCGGTCCAAATCCGCCCGGACCGCCAGGGCCAAATCCTCCAGGCCCGCCAAAGCTTTCGCCCTGCGCGGTACCGCCCTGCAACACCATCGCATCGGCGGAATTTCCGTTCACATTCGCGCCGAGCGACGCATCCGCGCTGAACTGATCGCCGCTCCCAACCTGCTGCGCATCATCCGCGTTCGCGGTGCCGGTCAGATCGGTTTGCGCGAAGCTGCTGTTGTCCGCCTGATTCCCTGCGTTCTGATCTCCTTGATTATTCCCGTTTGCCGCACCCTGACCTTGTGCGCCGCGTCCCTGACCTCGCCCGGCCCCGCCTCCAAATCCACGTGCGTTTCCTCCGCCGTTCGCGCCGCCATTCCCGCCGCGGCCATATCCTCCGCGGCCAAACCCGCCGCGCCCGCGCCCCGCGCTGCCGCCGGAGTTTGCCGCGCTCTCAGCTCCCCCAGCACCAGCAGCGCCTTGCCCAGGCGCATTCAATTGCGCGAGCGTCGCCACATTCAGCGTCAAAAGCGCGGGCTTTTCGTTATAGCCAGACAAACTAAAATCGCTCGCGCTCTGCACAAATCCGAGCTGTGTCGCTTCTATGTGATAGTGACCGGGAGGCAGCGCCGGCAGGCTGAATTTTCCCTGCGCATCCGTCCACGTCGCCCACGATTTCTTTGTGTCGGTATTAGTGACGCGAACCGATGCGCCGGGAATTCCAATTCCGGCAGTAGTTCGCACGAATCCGCTGAAGGATACGGTCTGCGGCGGCGCGTTCACGCCGGCGTCCGCATTCGATTGCGTCGCGGAGGGATCCGGCTGCTGCGCAAAACACGTGACGAGAATCGTAAAGCTCGCCACCAACAGCCAAATGGCCCGGTTACGAATCAACTTGCGCAAAGTATCTTCTCCAAATCGCGCGCCAGACTTTTCCTTCACGCAAGGAGTTCGCCGCATGCGTAGCGGTTCGCTGGGCCGAGCAGCGCGCACTGAATTCGCGCATCGCTGCTCCTCTTATTCCCGTTGGACGCGCCGCAAGTTCCCACGGTTCCACTCCTATCTGTTTTGTGCCGCATCCTGTATCATTCGTTGTCTGACAAAAAGATCGGCGTCGTAGGGACGCACGCTTGCCGCGCAGATGGCACGATAACCACAGCCTTGGCTATTGCGATCGTTCCCGTATGCGTCTGGCACTTAAGGTTTAAACGTAGCGCTGGGGGCCTTCAGCGCGGCATTCGAAGCTGCGGACATAAATTTGGCTACGTAGCACGAAAGGAAAAATCGAATGGCAACTTCTTCCGGCCAGATGCGACTGGCCGTGCTGGGCGCGGGCAAAATGGGAGGCATACTGATCGACGCTTTCCTGAAGCATAAGCTCGTACCGCCGAAAAACCTTTTCGCCACGGTTCACATGAGCGACTTGGCGCGCAAAAACGCCTCAAAACCACTCTTTTCGGTCGGCACCGATAATCGCGCCGCCGTGCAGAAAGCGAACGTGATTTTGCTTTGCGTCAAGCCGCAAACGGTCGGCGCGGTGGCCGACGAAATCGCGCTCGATCTGGACGAACGCAAGCTCGTCATCTCCGTGGCCGCGTCCGTACCGACGGAATTCATCGAAGCGCACCTGAAGAAAAAAGTTCCGGTGATTCGCGCGATGCCCAACACTCCCGCGATGGTTGGCGAAGGCGTCACCGCCCTCACAAAGGGAAAGTTCGCCACGGAGAAAGACATCGAGACCGCGCGCAAACTTTTCGGAGCGGTCGGCAAAACCGTCGTCGTGGACGAAAAAAATATGGACGCGATCACGGGCCTTTCCGCAAGCGGCCCGGCGTTCATCTATATCATCCTCGAATCGCTCGCCGAAGGGGGCGTGAAGGCCGGACTTTCGCGCGATCTCGCCACAATGCTCGCCGCGCAGACGGCCCTCGGCGCGGCCAAAGTTGCGCTCGAGACGGGCGATCATCCCGCGCTGCTCAAGGACATGGTCACCACGCCCGCTGGCTGCACCATCGATGGTATCCTCGAACTCGAAGAAGGCGGCCTCCGCGTCACACTTATCAAAGCCGTAGTCCGCGCCGCCCAACGTGCCAAAGAACTCCTCCTAAAATCCGACGGCGTCTAGGTTTTTGTAGCCGACGCCTTTTGGGCGGGTCGCCTATTATTTTGACGTTTGCGGAGACGACGTTCCGGTGCGTCCTTTGCCGTCTCAGGCGTCATTTTGTAGCTCCGTCATCCCGGCAGAGCTTTCTCTGGACGCCACGAAAGCGGCGCGATTTGCTTTCCTAATTGCAGGTCCAAAACGCGCGAACTCGGCGTAAGATCATCCCATGAAACGCATGGGCGCCTACTCTGCGGCTCTCCTTTCTTTCCTGCTGGCCTTGTTTTCGGTAGGCGCGCCGCTCTGCGACTTGTCCTGCTCTTTCATGCAGCTTGAGTCTCAATGCGGAGCGGCATCGAAGGCTACCGAACCCGACGCAGCCTCGCAAATGGATATGAGCGGCAGCATGGACATGGGTATGCCCGGAATGGCCAACACCGCTGCTCGTTCCAGCCAAAAAGATCGGCAATCATCGAATCACACTCAAAAATCACCGTCGTCATGTTTTCATGCCTCTTGTTTGCAGACTTCCGCTTCGCGTCGGACGGCACCGGCTAATCAGAGCCGTACGAATGTTTCGCGTCTTTCCGTACCGGTTCCTCGCTTTTGCCGAGCGATCATCTTCTTTCAACCCGCCGCAACGGCTTCTCCACCCTTAGCGGCGCCGATCAGCGCGCCAGCATCTCCCCTCAGAATCTAGACCTCGACTGCTCCGCAACAGTCAGTCCTGTCGAAGTGTGCGTCACTGCGCGTGCCACGCCGACTAACTCGCAAGCCAAACTTTTGGGGAGAGAAGATGAAGACCGTCTACACTTTGGCATTTTTGCTTTTCGCTTTGCCATTTCCTGCCCGTGGTCAAAACGCTGGCGATATGCAAAACATGGCGGGCATGCATGGAATGCCTGGAATGAGTCAAGGTAGTTCGCATAACAGCGCCGGCGATCCGATGAGCATGAATCCCACGACTTTTCTTCAGGAGATCGTGAGCCACACGTCATCGGGAACTAGCACGCAGCCCGACTCAACCCCCGCGCCGATGCTGATGACCAGGCGCGGCGGATGGATGCTGATGTTCCACGCGAACACTTTCGTCGCGGACATTCAACAAACGAGCGCGCGGGGTGGCGACAAACTGTTTTCTACGAACTGGTTCATGCCCATGGCTCAGCGTGAACTGGGCAGGGGCGTATTCACCACCCGAATCATGCTCAGCTTGGAACCCGCAACGGTTACTAATGAGCGGTATCCCTTGCTATTTCAGCAGGGCGAGACTGCGTACGGGCGTCCGATAGCCGACGGCCAACATCCACATAATCTCTTTATGGAAATCGCCGCCATTTACGATTGGCGAATCGCGGAACACACGCTGATTTCCTTTTACGCCGCGCCGGTCGGCGACCCCGCGATTGGGCCTACTGCGTTCCCTCATCGCGCTTCGGCGATAGAGAACCCAGTTGCCACGCTCGGACACCATCAAGAGGATTCGACGCACATTGCGAGCGACGTGGTGACGGGCGGCTTGACATATAGATTTCTCCGAATCGAAGCGTCAGGATTTCGTGGCCGCGAACCTGGCGAGCGTCGATGGGGAATTTCACAAGGCGCGATGGACTCTTGGTCTCTGCGCACCACTATGCAGCCGGATAAGAATTGGAGTGGTCAATATTCCTACGCCCGGATTAACAGCCCCGAAGCACTCTTTCCCAATGAAGATCAGGAACGCATGACCGCTTCGGCCATGTATAACCGGCCGCTCAACGATGGAAATTGGACCAGCACTTTTGCGTGGGGCCGCACCCGCTCGCTGGAAGACAACGCAGTCTTCGATAGCTACCTCTTTGAGTCCACGGCCCGCTTCCGTGACAGGAATTACGTCTGGACACGAATCGAGAGCGCCGAACGCTCCAACGAACTGATCATTGGCGAAAACTCTCTGCCTCCCGGTTTTGAGGAGCAGCCAATCGGACACGTTCAGGCGTATACGTTGGGCTACAGCCGTGACATAGACGTTGTGCCGCATCTGGCATCCGCGCTCGGCGCACAGTTCATAGCGTATGGCGTGCCAAGCGCCTTGACGTCCATCTACGGCTCCCGCCCGTTGGGCGTCGTCGTGTTTTTGCGATTTCGACCCTTTTCTGGCGAGAGGTAGCGTTCAAACGGTCGCCGATTTAACTAGCCCAGGACAAGGGTCACTCGATCCGACAGAGGTGATGCGCATCACCGTCAATCTGCTGCCGCTTGGAGATTCTATGAAGGCTATGTCACAAGGACAGACGCAAGTAAAAGAAAACGGCGCGGCGGCATTCATCCTTTCCCTGCTGGCCGGCCTGTGGATGTTATCCGCTGGAGCGATGATGGGTCGTTTTGGGTACGGCGGCATGATGGCTGGCCACTATGGATATTTCCCTCACATGGGAGGCTGGATGTGGGGCTCCGGCATGCACGCGTTTGGGATGTCCAGGCCGTGGCTCGGTGTCGCTGCGGGGATCGTAGTGCTGGTCGGAGCTGTGATGCTCTATTTGAGACCTGAGCAACGCCGGGCGTGGGGATTCGTCATTCTGCTGATATCGGCACTAGATATCTTCGCGGGAATGGGAGGCATATTGGCCGGCGCATTGGGTGTGATCGGCGGCGCCCTCGCGATAGCCGGCAATCTTTGAGGCGACATCGACAGCCCAGGCAGGGAGCCATTACGCGATTCGTCAGGTTGCCGCGGTGAATCCTAAGAGCTTCGCGGCGACTCCAG
>DATEME010000669.1:0-2058 GCA_035275865.1 Candidatus Acidiferrales bacterium
GGCTGGGCGATGGAGACGCATCTGCGGACCGAGCTGGTCTTAGCGGCATTGGAGATGGCGATCGGTCAGCGCAACCCGAGCAATGTCATCCACCACAGCGACCAACGTCGCAACACGATCTTTGTTGGCCTATCGGGCGACACCGGAGACCGACCCCGCGTTGCCTCACGTGACACTCGACGAGTTCATTTCGATGGCCGGGTATCTCCGGAAGCACGTGATTTGGCATCGCTGTTTTCGACGATGCTGGTGGCCGAACCTGGACAAGCATAGCGCCGTGCTCGGTCTCGTCCAGGACGAGCCGGCGCTGCGCGCCGGTGCCGCAAGCGGCATCCTGGACAAGACCTGCGCGCGACGCTCTGCCGGAGGCAGGTCGGCTCCGAGGAATGGTCCGCTTAGTCTCACCAAGGAATGCAATTTGGATCTTGGATCCCGAGAGGCGATATCCGAAGCCATGGTGATATCCCAACACGGTCAGTTCCGGACGTCGCTTGATGCCGATATTAGCAATTGGTCAAGCGCCTCTGCCGGCGTTTGCCAAGCAAGCGTCTTTCGGGGCCTTGTGTTGAGGGCGGCCGCCACGGCCGCAATGTCGTCGGCGCTATGCATGCTGAGATCGATGCCTTTTGGAAAATACTGGCGCAGCAGTCCGTTGGTGTTCTCGTTGGTGCCGCGCTGCCATGGGCTGTGAGGATCGCAGAAATAGACCTGGATGCCAGCGTCGATCTTCAGGCGTGCGTGCTGAGCCATCTCAGCTCCTTGATCCCAAGTCAGCGACCGACGCAGTTGCTCAGGCAAGGTGATGATCGTTCGCGTAATGGCGTCGCACACCGCCTCGGCACCATGCCCGGCGAGTGCGGGTCCGTTCTTCACGCGAGCCTCGTGGCCATGGTCCGTCATGCGCGGCAGGTGCAGCAGCAGAGTGAAGCGCGTCATACGCTCCACCAAGGTGCCAATTGCGGAACTGCCAAGGCCCAAGATGAGGTCCCCTTCCCAGTGGCCCGGCACGGCGCGATCAGCTGCCTCCGCTGGGCGTTGGCTGATCATGATCTCGGGAGAGATGAAGGTCTTGCCCCGCCCGCGCGTGCGCGCTCTCGGCATCCGCAACACCCGCCCGGTACGCAAGCAGGCCGTCAGCTCGCGGCGCAACGCGCCACGACTTTGAACGAACAGAGCTTGATAGATGGCTTCATGGCTGATGCGCATGGTGTCATCGTCCGGGAAGTCGACCGGCAAGCGGCGAGCAATCTGCTCCGGGCTCCAGGCGTTTGCCCACCGTCGATACTGCCGCGGTCCATGCCGGCGGCCTTTCCAGCGCACAGCCGGGCCGGGAACAGGAGCCCCACTCCGAGCGACGACGAACCCTGCCAATCGTTCCTCCACATAGGTTCGCAATGCCGCGTTGAGCGCAAGCTTCGCCTGCTTTGGGCGGCGAGCAGATCGATCGGCATGCCATTGCGCTGTCGTCGCGCGATACTCCAAGCCGCCGCTTCGGGTTGCAGCGTTGCGCCGCAACTCCCGCGAAATCGTTGAAGCTGTTCGTCCGAGCCGGCGCGCAACCTCCCGCATGGAGCAGCCCTGCACTCGAAGAAGTGCGATCTCCTCCCGCTCCGCAAATGACAGATACCGGCCCGACAGCGGCTTCGCTGATGGCCGAAACATTGCTGGTGGCATGCCGCCTGCCTTTCGGAACAATCTCGTTCCTACAGCCTGCGACATACCAGCTTGGACCGCAGCATCCTCACTCGCCATACCTGCCGCAATCGCAGCCCAGAACCGCCGCTGCTGATCTCGTCCTGCCAGCACCGGGCGACCTGGTGAGAACAATGGCGCCCGACCAGACCGATCCGAACGCCGCCTGCGCCCCGTCATCGCAACTTCTCCTTCAAGGTGTTGCGACGAGCATTTGAGCCCAGGCTGGGTGCCCTGGTCGCTGTGGTGGATGACATTGCTCGGCTTGCGCTGACCAATCGCCATCTCCAATGCTGCTAGGACCAGCTCGGTCCGCAGATGCGTCTCCATCGCCCAGCCGACGATCCGACGGCTGAACGCATCGAG
>DATEME010000670.1:0-2916 GCA_035275865.1 Candidatus Acidiferrales bacterium
GAACCGCTCCCAGGCGGCCTTGAACTGCTTCATGCAGTGCGGTTCTTGCCTTTCCCTTGCGTCTCCAGAACGCGCATCGTCAGAGACCGAGTAGGTTTTTCTACTCGATTTTACGCGCATCCAGATTTTCGCGGTTCACAACCGTGTGCACGCGATGAGCGGAATATTTCGCGCCTCGGCGCGATCTAACGCACTGGTCAGTCGAAATCAATCAAAGCAATGATCCACATGAAAACATCTTTCAACACCGTTGAAGTGGGACCGTCGGCCTCTTGGCCTATTGGAGCACATGCGATGCGTTCCGTTTTGGCTTTGGGACTATCGATCGTCCTAAGTGCTTCCGCCGAAGCCGCAACGATGCATCATCACCACGCGCGCCATCACGTCATCATTCCACCAAACGTGGCTTCGAGCTTCGCGGCCGTTCCGGGTTGGGCATCAGCACCGCCGGCCCACTACAACGACACCCCTAGCTACTTTCCGGCGCAAAATTCCCGTTTTGGAATTGGGGGCCAGCAGTGGCATCCAATGGCGTCATGCAAAGACAAAGGCCCCGCCACTGGTAGCGGCGGGGCCTCTCGTAACGTCATTGAGAATGGAGAGTGCCGGTTCTACTCCGACGATTTCTCACTTATGGCGCGACCAATATTGATGAGGTTATCGGAGATCACGCCGAGCCCGACCCAGCGCTTCATTCCGTCTTGGCCTTTGTACCGACAACGGTTGAGCCCGTGTCGCCGCTTGGTCACGCTGATGCGGCCTTCGCAGCCGGTCCGCCATTTCTGGCCGTGACGGAACCAGCGCTTCTTTTGCTCGCGCCGGCGCTCAGCGCTCTTGGTGGAGCGGTTGGGGACGCAGACGCGCTTGACGCCCTTGGCTTTGGCAGCGGCTTCGTTCTTGCCGGAATAGAAGGCCGCGTCGGCAGCCACCAGGTGCGGCACGCGTCCGGTCGCGGCCTGGTGGAGTTCGATCGCGGGAATGAGCAGGTCTGAGTCGTTGGGGCGCTTATCATAGACCTCGAAGTCGATCACGATCTGATTTTCGGCCTCCTGCAACTTCACCATCTTGCCGAATTCGTTGGGCTTGCCCGCTTTGCCTTTGCGGATCACTTCCGTCGACGGTTCAAACACGCTCAGGAGCTTGCCCTCGAAGCGAGTGTCGCCGCGATAGATCCGAGCCCTGGTCTGTTTCATCACCTGCTTTACGCGCGGCACCATCTCGTCGATCTGGTGGCGCAAGCGATCGAGCTTCAATTGCCCCATGGCACTGTTGGCCTGCTTCACTCCCGCGGCGATCTGCGCCGAGAACTGCTTTGCCTGTCCGACCACGCGGCTGGTCGAGTTGAGCAACTGGCCATAAGCACACTTGAGCTTCTCCGAACCCTGCTTCGCCCTTGATCGGGCAGCCCGCGCAATGTCCAGCACCCGCAGCTTCACGCTCCGACTGCGATCGCGCAACTTGGTGCCGGCGGTGCCGGCGATCTTGGTGATCTTCTTCATGGTGCGAATCAGCACGCGCACGCCGTCCCCCAAAAGGCTCGAGTCGGTCGGATAGTGGACGTTGGTCTCCACCACCGTGGTGTCGACGCGCATCCGCCGACCTTCCACAAGCTCCTGACCGTGAGCGATGCTCACAACCCGCTCGTGAACCTGCTTAATGACCTCCGGCCCCACCGCCAGGCCCCAGCGGCCCATGGTTTTGGCATCCGGCATCTTGCCGCCGCCGATGCGGGCAAAGTTGCGATAGACAAGGTTGCTGCGCACTTCGCGCTCGAGAACCTGGTAGCTCCAGTTGCGGACATGCTTGAGAACGAGCAGCCGCAGCACCATGTCGGCCGGCGCACCATGCCGCCCGCGGCTGCGGCTCTTCGGGTGTCGTTTGCTCAAGGCCTCGTACACCGCCGCAACAATGATCTCGTCGTCCAGAATCTGGTCGGCATGGATCATCCAGTCCTCCCGCAGGCCGGCCACTTCCTCGGCGACCCAGTGATCCCGAAACCTCAACTGTGCCCGCCGCATCTCAATCACGCCCGCTTCCTCCCAGGCTTTCGTGCAGCGGGATCCGGGCGCAGCAAATCGTGATTGAGCTCACATATCGCCTCGATCGCTGCCTTCAGCTTCTGATAATTGCGCAGCCAGCGGCGCACCTCGGCAACGCGCTCGCGGCGCAGGCTGAACTGCCGCGTCGATCCACCGGGGTAACTCACCGTGAGAACCGCGAGCGGGTGACCTTCGCCGCGCGCGCATTTTGCACAGCCGCTGGCATGGTTGCGGATGGTCCGCTGCAGCAGTGAGCCGCGCAGGATCTCGCCGCTCACCGGCAGTCGGTCGAGCAGCCTCTGGCGCGCTGCTATGGTTCGCTCATCCAGTCTCATTCTTATAAATGAGACCGATTCGCGGCCACCCGTCAACTGCCTTCTCAAAATTTTCAGGTAAGATGGGGACAGCCGGCGCCGGGTCGGCATCAGGACCAAAATCGTCCCCCCTCGCAGCTTCCGCGGCGACGGCTACTCAATCCAAAGGGGTTGGCATCAACCCAAAAATTCGTCCGACCTTGCAGATTTCCGGCTTTCCGCAGATTCTGGCGCCGGCAAAACCCCTGCGAATTTTGCGCCGGAAAGTAGCTAGGAGACTTTTCAGACTGCAAAAGAGCTCGCACAAAAGAGCTCGCACGGCCACACTGCGACGAGTTGTTCATGGACTACACCAGGCGTTTTGCCGAGGCTGCGCGGGAACGGTTCTTTAATCCCGACGAGCCTACGGGTTGACCCGGCATCATCACCGCGAATGTTCAAAGGGGGGGCACGTTGGGAAACTTTTGTCAGTTGCCTCCCCAGAGGCCAGCTGGCTTTCAGGAACGGCGCGTTGACCAGCTCGACGAAGATGCGTCCGTCCTGCACCGGCTTGATCGTGCTCG
>DATEME010000671.1:0-3380 GCA_035275865.1 Candidatus Acidiferrales bacterium
GCGAAAGAAATCGCATGACAATGGGAATCGCGGACATTTCCGATCGAGGCAACGCGGGGATTTGGCCCGGCGAAAGCGAAGTCCGCGAGTCTATCGGGCGCCGTGGTAGCAAAGTCGTAGTGCTGGCCTCGGGCGGACTCGATTCCTGCGTGCTCATAGCTTGCATTGCTCAAATCGCAGTTGAAGTTCAGCCGCTCTTTGTACGAAATGGCCATCCTTGGGAAGACGCGGAATCCGCAGCACTTCAGCGTTTCGTCAAAGCGTTTGCGGCGCCGAACATTCTTCCCGTTGCTGAGCGCTCGCTGCCATTGCGCGATCTGCTCGAAGTTCACTGGCACGGTCACGGTTATCAGCCAGGTTTTTCTGAAGGCTATCGCGCGAATTTCATTCCCGGACGCAATCTCGCCTTGCTCTCGGTTGGATCGTTATATGCCTACGTTCATGGAGCCTCTGCCGTCGCGCTGGGGCTTTTGGCCGGCAATCCGTATCCCGACGCAACTCCGGGCTTCTTCTCGACATTCGAAAAGCTATTCGGGAAAACCTTCGGACGGCCGCTTGAGATCCTCACTCCATTCGCCAAGTTGTCCAAAGAGGAGGTCGTCCGGGCAGGAGAATCATTTCCGTTGGAATTGACTTTGTCTTGCGTCAATCCCATTGATGGTGAACATTGCGGCAATGCGTGCAATAAATGCGCTGAGCGGCAGAAGGGTTTCGCGTTGGCTGGAATCGTCGATCGTACGACCTATCGAAACACACCTCCGCAAGTAAACTGGAAGACGCACAAATGGCCGGACTGAACGGTAAGCTCGCTGGAAATTGGGCTGTAGTGACGGGCGGACACGTGCGAGTGGGCCGCGCCATTGCACTTGCGCTGGCCCGGGAACGCATGAACCTCATCATTACGTACCGAACAGCAGCGGCCGCAGCCGAAAAGACAGTTGCTGAATTCAAGGCTTTGGGCGTCCAGGCGCAGGCACTCGCGGTGGATTTGGCGGATGCTAAATCGGTGGTCGATGTAGCGGACCGGATTCTCGCGCACAGCGGTCGGCTCCTGCGGGTCCTGGTCAATAGCGCGTCCGTCTATTACGAGACGCCTCTCGGCGATATCTCGTCCGAAGTCTGGGATACTCTGCTCGCCACCAATCTTCGTGCGCCTTTTCTTCTTTCGCAGCGACTTGGTCTCGCAATGAAGGCGAGCGGTGGGCACATCGTTAACATCGGCGATTGGGCGGGCATTCGTCCTTATCGCGGGTATCTTCCGTATTTGGTTTCCAAGGCGGGGCTGATTTACATGACCCGTGCGCTGGCTCTGGAGCTAGCGCCGGAAGTGCAAGTTAACTGTGTTTGTCCTGGAGCGGTCCTTCTTCCCGAGAATTCCACTGACGCCGAGGCCGCCGCGTTGCGCGAAGAGACTCCGCTTCACCGCCTTGGCACTCCGGAAGAGATCGCCAACGCGGTCCGCTATTTTGTCGAAAGCGAATTCGCCACTGGATCGATCCTCATGGTGGATGGCGGCCGGCTTATCGCCTGAACCGATGCCGGGTCCGTCGAACACTCCCATTCAGTTCTCCTTTGTGGCGCATATCGCGCTGTTGGACCAATTCCTCCTGCGCCGCTCGGATATCGTTGAAAGCATCGAAGAGAAGCTCTTGAACGTTTGCGGCAAGGAAACGGAGCGTATCCGCAACCGAGCGCACTTTGAACGCCTGCTGAACGATTGCTTTTTCACTTTGCCCGGCCTTGCGCCCGAGTTGGCTCGCCTGAGGGGGCAATTGGCGGCCATGCACCTCGCGGACGGCTTCGAACCGATCAAGCTCGACAAATTCTCAATTGAGTTCGACCCGCTCGACCTCATAATCCGCGCGTACGAGCATTGGGGCACGCACCGTTGGCCGGGGCGGAGCGGCCGATTGATGTGGGCTGATGTCATCTATTCGGTGTTCCTGATCCGGCAACTCGAAAATCTGAGCCTGCGAGTGTGGGACGAAGGAAATACAGAGGCAGGCGATCGCCTCCAGCAACTTCAGGCGCTCCTTGATCGGCTGAACGAGCCTGATGCACAACGAGGGAGTCGACTGGTTTTCGTTCGGGATGTCCGCTGGCTTGTGCAAACCGCGCAGGGCGCGCTTACCAAACACCTCGAGCCGTACTTCCGTATTGCCAAGCACATTTCCAACTCTTTCACCGATTCCGTCCGTCTCGTGCTTCACAGCGCAGGCGCGAAACTGGCGGGAGGACATTTGCGCTCGCAGGTTCGCTACCGAGCGGCGGAAACCGGCCGTTCTATCGATGATCCCGAAAATGTGGCGATCGCGCGCAACTCAAACTCGATGGATACGGCACTGCTGTTGCGCGATTTAGTTGGATTGCTCAAGCAGTACGAGGAAATCTGCGCCGCGCAGGATGAAATGCCCAATGCGGGAATGCGCATGGAGTTAGCCGACGCGATCCTGCAGGGAATATCATCGGATATTGAGTTGTTCCTCACGCGTTTCGATGTGCTGACGCCCGCCACGATGATCGAGCATCTTTTTATCGAACGCGAAGATAGTGGTCGAGCACAATTCAGCTCGTTGGGCCGCGGGCACATGGAGTACCTTGGCCAATATCGTGACTTGATCGGCCGCCTCGCCCGTCGCCTCAAGGAGGATGCCCTCGCGCCCCAGCCGGATGTTTACTCGCCCTATGGCATATCGTACGGATTTGCTGCGGATTTGCTCTCCAACCTTGCGCTGGACAAACTGATATCGCCGTCGAGTTCGTGGGCGCGTCTTACGTTCGAGGACACGTTTGCAAGTCGCGGGAGCCTCGAATCGAAGCTGGCTCGAGCGAAAGCTCTAGCCGCACTGCCGAAGCGGCCCGGCGAGCACGATCATTTCCTCCATTCGAGCGAGTTCGCGGCGCAGATCTTCGCTCGGCTGGTTGCCGCGCTCGATGCCCGCGCGATTCGGAGGTCCGATGCGAACGCATCGCCGCATCGCAATGCACGAATCTATGTCTCGGCGGACTCCGAGCAAATTGCGCGGACAGCAAGTGGTTTGACTGCGGATGTCGTGTCCGTAAATGAGTACTGCTTCACGTCGAGCGTCGGCGGCACTTCATCCGAAAGCTGGGCACAACTCTCGATGAGCCAAATCCTCAGCGATCGAAACGAAGGCCGGTATCTGGCGAGTGCCGAATGTGATGGAAAATGGTTTGCTGTTTCCAAGTTCATCCTCACGCTGTTCATCTGCCAGGGTACCGATGTTCTGCTGTCGGATGTTCCGCCGAAGCTGACTGAAATGCTGCAGCTTACTTGCCCGGGTCTGATCGTGCCGGTCGCGGCAGAGCGCGAAAACTGAAGGGAAAGGCTATGTCGATTTCAAACGGGGGTTGGCGTT
>DATEME010000672.1:0-7097 GCA_035275865.1 Candidatus Acidiferrales bacterium
CAATGTGGGAAAATCGCACGGAACTGATCGGCTTTTTGGGCTCGAACCCCGAAAGCGAACCAACCAAGTCGGGACACAAGCTCGCAACCTTCTCGCTGGCCACCAAGACGTTGTGGACGGATGAAAACGAGCAGCGGCACGAGAAAACGGAGTGGCACCGCATCATTGTGTTCCGCGATGCCCTCGCCGATTTCGTCACCGAAAATCTGAAGAAGGGCGACCACGTGTACGTCATTGAAACTCTCGTAAGCAATACCTACGAGAGGGAAGTCGGCAAGGGAAAGACCAAGAACAAGGTGCAAATCTTGGCGTGGCAGATCAAGGCGTACACGATTCGCAAACTCGACCGCAAGCAGCCGGAGGAGGAGGTATCACCCACCGAGACGCAATCCGAGCAGGCTCCGCACTAGATCTCGCCGCCGAAGCGGCTCTGGCTACCCGGAGCCGCTTCGTTGGTGAGCTTTGAAACGGGCCGCGACAGATGGAGTTGTGTGGACATGCCTTGTGCACTAACCTCCCACTTCTATTGCCAACGAACGACCAGTCCGATTTGGGAAATTCTCTCGGACAACCAATGGGTTATGTGGCTAGGCCACAAAATTCCTATTTTTCGAGGTGGAGACTCCGGCCACGCGAAAAGGTATCTGCTCTCTGCCACTAAGAGCCGTTGAATCACTTCGATATGATAGGCGCACTGTGTGACCTTGTCGGCGCAAAATGAACGTTGAACGAAGGTCCGAGCAAGTTGATCGGGGCATCATAATCTGCTGCGATTGATATGTCCAAGATGGTGGGCTTCGAGCGTTCCGTTCGCCGCGAAAGCTCCAGGCTCTAGTCTTCGACGCACCGTCGGATGATTGAGAGCCAATTGAATTCTGTGCTGTGCGCTGGTCATTGCGGCGCTTTTCAACTCAGCCTAGATGTCTACAGGTTCTAATCCCGTTTGCGCATTATTCTGCGCCGCCAAGTCTTTCAGGTCGCTGCTGAACTCACGTTCTCCACATATATGCCGCCAATTTGCCATCCAACCAACACCGCTAACACAATCACGACAACCTGCAGAACTTTCCTCATACCATGACTCCGAATGCGGCACGATTCGCCTTGGATCCACATCCACGGCGGCGTTTTATCCTCAAACCAGGATCGTCGTAGATCCACTGCGCAGAATTTGGAGGCAGGTCACTATTTGGAGGATCACTCGTGCAATGTTGGGCACCGTAGGAGTGCCTGATCGCTACTGGCTTCCCAAAGAAGGCGAGATTGTGGAAGTCCGCTATCTCTACTGCCATCCCGGACCGGACGGAAAACTGATTCAGGCAAAGTGTTTCGGGCACGTACGCCACGATGTGGAGCAAAGCGAATGCTCGGTCAACCAACTGAAACTCAAGTCTGCCGGCGACCAGTGAACCTCGTCTTGGGGGGTGGCGAGAGCGAACCTCGCCACCCTTCACCCCCAGTCGATTGAGCGGCATCGTGTTGTCTTAGAACGCTCGTGTAATCCTTCTTTCAGCAACTCGCCATTTCATCTCACTTCGCGCAAGATAAGGCAGGATGCTGACCGACGCACCGCCTCGAAGCAAAAGCCTCAAACTCTTTAGCGACAGCGATCGACTCAACACGATCCTTCTGCCGCCCGATGGGAGCTTGCCAAAGATCGCCGCTGCGATGGAAGCGACCATGAAGGCGGAGGCGACCGGAGACGTTCGTCGAGCCTGTGAAGAACTCCTCGGAACTGCTTGCGATTTCTACCGAGTCCCGCCGTGTTCGGTTCGCGTGCTCGCCGCGACACCGCTCCGCGTTCGAGAACACTCGACGACCGAGTTTTTCGGCGACTATCGTCCCGCCACGAGCGCGGTCCTCGCCTGGACGAGACCGCCGTTCGCAAGGAGTTTCACCTCGAGAGGCGTGGTTAAGACGCGGCCACACCGAACAAGGGACGCTTCTCGGTTGGGCATAACCCAGGGACCAATCAACACGCCACTAACAGCCCGACAAGGTGAATTTTCGCAGAAATCGTGAAAGACTCATAGTTCGCGGAGGGAGACGGCTACGGGCCGCACGGCGGCGCGGATAGCGGGGAGGATTCCGCCAAGAACGCCCATCACCAATGCGAAGACGACTCCCATCAGCAACAGGTCAAAGGTAATTTTGAAGGCGAACGCGAGATTCGAAAAAGTTTGGAAATTCATCGTGTTGGTGGTCAAGCCATTCAATGGCAGCACGGCGAGGCAGCCGATAATCGCAGCGACAAAGGAAATCACGACCGCTTCGAACAGAAACGAGAGGATCACATTCCAACTGGAGAATCCGAGTGCGCGCATGGTCGCGATTTCGCGGCCGCGCTCGGCGACGGCGGAATACATCGTGTTGAGCGCACCGAAAATGGCGCCAATTGCCATAATCGCGGCGACAATCCCGCCCAGGACGGTGATTAGCTCCGTCATTGTGGAGGATTGGTTCGCGTAGTAATCGACTTCGCGCTCGACTTCGAGATTCAGCTGCGGGTCGGACGTGATTGCGTCCTTAAATTGCTGGAAAGCAGCGGGCGAGGTCAGGTGAACCGTCGCGGACTGGAAAATGTTCGCCGGTCGCTTGAGTACTTCGTTCAGGATAGCTTCGTCACACCAGACTTCGGAATCGAACGATGAACCGCCTGCGTCGAATACGCCGACAACCTTCCAGTGCCCGCCGCCGAAATTCACGGTGTTGCCGACAGTCAGTCCCTCGTATGTTTTTGAGGCATTGCTGCCGACGAGCAATTCGTCCAGTCCCGGTGTGAACATCCGTCCCTGAACAATTCTTACGAATTTCCGAATCTCGAGAACGTTGGAGGAAACGCCACGAACCTGGACGTTTGCGTCTGTTCCGGTGCTGATTAACGGGATCGGAATGACGCCGACTACTTCGTGAGTGACCAGCGGCTGCCCCGAAGCGTCCCGGGCTACACCCGGCTTGTCCTCGACGAGCCTGACGGAATCGAGTGTGATGCCGCCCATCATTTCAGTCGTGGAGCCAGCGCGCATCACCAGCGCGTTGCCAGGCGATCCGGAGGCGACGAGAGTTGCGCGAAACCCACGGGCGAGCGAGAGCATCGCCACGAAAACGCCCACAGTGCCGGCGATGCCGAGAATAGCCACAATTGTGGATGTCCAGCGCGCTCGGATGCTGCGGAAATTGTAGGAAATCGGCACCGAGCCGATAAAGGGTGCCAGTAAACCTGCGAGGATCCCACCGACGATGATCAGGACCAGTAGCAACGCGAGAATGGCCAGAACCGTGATCAGCGCGCCGCCAATTAGTTTTGACGCCATCGTCATACCCTCCGAAGCGCGTCAACTACGCGCATGCGCATGGCGCCGAAGCCGGGAAGAATCGCGGCGGCGATTCCGACGGCGAGCGCGGCGAGCACTCCCGTCAAGACGACCTGCGGCGTGATCAAAAGCGGCGGCAGCATGCCCGCCATCGCGCGGCTGAGGAACGGTACGGCGCCGAAGGCGAGTAAGAGTCCGACGCAGCCGATGATTGCGATGACGAGGGATTCGCCGAGAATGAACGCAAGGATGGCGCGGTCAGAAAATCCAATCGCTTTCAGAACCGCTAGCTCGGGAGTCCGCTCGCGAACGGAAATCGCCATGGTATTGCCCGTTACGAGCAAGAGGGTGAAGAACACGACGGTGCCGATTGTCAGGATCAAAAATCTGATGTTTCCGAATTGCTTGACCCAGCTCGCCGCGAAAGCCGATTCGGTTTGCGTCCTGGTTTCGTCGGGGGCATTCATAAACATATCGTCGATTGTCTTGGCGATGCGGGGCGCATCGTCGGGATCATCGATCCGAAGGGTGTACCAGCCGATCTGCCCCTTTATGCCTTGGGGAACGCTCTCTTCGAAATAATCCCACTGGATCCAGAACTGCGTCTCATCATCCTCGGGTTTTGACCCGTGATAAACACCGTCAATATTGAACTCCCAAGCTTTGTCGCCGAGACCGTAGAGAGTGGTCTTAATCGGGACGCGATCGCCAATTTTCCAACCGAAGCGCTGCATCGTGGCGGCGCCGACAATCGTGCCCTGGCGATCCTTTAAAAACGCGTTCCATTGATCGTCGGGAACCTTGAATTCCGGGAAAACCTGGCGCTGGTTCTCCGGATCGATCACGAATTGCGGGAAGAAATTCTTTGGATCCTGATACACGCCACCGAACCAGTTATCGAAGGTGACGTATTTTACGCCGTGGATGCTTAGGATCTGTTCCCGATACGAAAGCGGCATCGTGTTAATGATCGACGTGCGATTCGTGATTACGAGGCGATCCGCGCTCACGACGTTGGCGCCACGGCCGAACGCATCGTTCACGACGCCCAAAAATGCGAACAAGAACAGAGCCACCGCGAACGAGCCGATCGTCAGGATGAGTCGGGCCTTCTTGCGAAACAGATTGGCGAATATCAGGCGGCTGTATTTCATGAGGCGCCTCCTACCGCAACGCCCGACTGATGCGCTCCGGATTCGACGAGCACGCCTTTGTCCAGATGCAACGTGAGATTCGCTTGCCGCGCGACTAAGGGATCGTGCGTCACCATCAGAACCGTTTTTCCATATTCCTTCACGAGCCGCCTGATCAGGTCCATCACTTCATCGGCGCTCTTGCGATCCAAGTCGCCGGTGGGTTCGTCGCAAAGCAGGAACGTGGGATCGGCGACGATGGCGCGCGCGATGGCTACGCGCTGTTCCTGACCGCCGGAGAGTTGGCGTGGATAGTGATGCATTCGGTCGGCCAGACCGACGACGGCCAATGCCGTCTCGACGTGCTTTCGCCGCTCGGACTTGGAGAGCTTCGTCAATAGCAGCGGCAATTCGACGTTCTGAAAGGCCGTAAGAACAGGGATCAAGTTGTACATCTGGAAAATGAAACCCACGTGGCGGGCGCGCCACTCGGTGAGTTTGCCGCCGGACATGTGGGTGATCTCGTCGCCAGCGACGGTGACGCTGCCGCGCGTCGGAACGTCGAGGCCGCCGAGTAAGTTGAGCAGGGTGGTCTTTCCCGAGCCGCTCGGCCCCATGAACGCGACGAAATCGCCCTTATCGACGTCCAGATTCAAGCCTTGCAAAACGTGAATATCCTCATTTCCGCGGCGATAGGTCTTGTCCAAACCGCGGACCTGAATCAGACTTCCCGATTTTCCATTACCATCCACGCTCACCATCTCGACGCTCCTATTTTTGAGATTTCGGTGAAGGTTGAACGCTCAGCGCTTTATTTGCACCTGCTGCCCGTCGTGCAAATCGGCCGGGCCGTTGACTACTACGGTGTCTCCCGCCGAGAGGCCGGCGAGAATCTGCGTCGATCCTCCTACACTGTCGCCTACTTTGACGGCGTGGCGCTCGAGCTGATCGCCGCGCAATAAGAAAACGATTTTCTGACCGTCGTCATCGCGAACTGCGGTCTGCGGAACAGTTAAGCGCGCCGGAGCCCTCGCGGCGTTTGCCGCTTCCTGTGAAAGGAATGAGACTTTCACACCCATGTCCGGCAAGATGCGAGGGTCCAGCTCGTCGAACGAGATGCGCACCTCGACGGTTGCTTTCTGACGGTCGGCCGTGGGGATGATCGTTCGCACATGGCACGGTATTTTCCAGTCGGGATAGGCATCGATCACCGCGGTAACGATCTGACGCGGCTTTACGCGAGCGATGTAATCCTCGTTCACGTCGACCTCAATTTCGTTGGAGTTCATATCGACCAGCGTGGCGATACCCGTCCGCGTGAAGCCGCCTCCCGCGGAGACAGGCGACACCATTTCGCCTACTTGGGCATCTTTTGACACGATGATCCCGCTAAACGGCGCCCGAATGACGCAGTTGTCGACGCCCTGTTGAGCTTCTTTGACACGGGCATCCGCCGCGACGACCTGCTGCTGCGTGTAGTCGATCTTTGCCTTCAGGCTGTTGACGGCCATCTGTGCCTTGTCGAGAGCCTCTTGCGTTTGCACGCCAGCCTGCTGCAGCGCTTCAGCGCGATTTAGCTCGATATTCGCGTTTTTCAGCTGTACCTGCAGGTCAAGGATGCTCGCCTGGGTCGCATCGCGATCCGCCTTGGCCGAAGCGAGTGTTCGCTGCGCGTCGGAGTCATCCAGCGTTGCCAGCACGAAGCCCTGATGCACAAACATGCCTTCGGTAAAGAAAACGCCCGTGACTCGACCGGTGATTTTCGCCGCCACGGTTGCGCGACGCTGGGGCGTGACGTATCCGCTCGCGTTAAGGAGCGCCGGCACTGCGCTGTCCTGAAGCTGCGCTTCGGCCACATCTACAGTGGCCGCTTGACGCATGTACGCATAAAAGCCGCCGCTAATCACCAGCAACGCCAAAACGCCAAGAATGATGCCGATGCGTTTTCCTGCGCTTCCCGCCTTGCGCTTATGGTCGTCGATGCGCAGCGATCCCAGATCGTGTTGTATAGGTTCGTTAGGCATATCGTTGCCTAGCGCTCTTAGCTTCCTTTCCCTCTTTATCTACGTGCCGCGGGAGATCGAAATAACAGGTTCCATTTGCCTACGCGCGGCAGGCCGCTTCTCGCGCCTATAGTGCCTATTGATTCTCCTGCGGGTTAGAAAGACGACGAATCCACCGTCCAATCGGCCGACACGGAGACCACCCTATTTTCGACTTCGGGGGTCCTCGTACACGGCGAATCGAGAATTAGGTGTCTGATATGGTAGGCGGGGAGCTCTTCTCTGCGCAACCACTGAAAACGCAGAAGTAAGATCGTTTACAGTCTGCAGGTACAGCGGGGTGAGGCACCTCGTCGTCACATGGTCGGGATTTCAAATTCGGAAGCGGATGAAGGGACGGTACTCTCATCCTGTACCCTTCCAGATCCAAAGAGAACCGAACCCCGCGTCCCCTACAAATCGCCAGTGAGTTAATGTTTGTTGCTCTTCTGGGCTCTGAACTTTGCCCATCGCTGCTTTGCAGCACGCGAAATTTTGGCTCTGGCCGCAGCAGATAAGTTTCGTTTTCCTTGCCGTTGATTCTTAGGTGCACCAGTCGCGGGCCCGCCATTCAGCGCTGCGATGGCGCCTCGTATCCCAACCAACTG
>DATEME010000673.1:0-8143 GCA_035275865.1 Candidatus Acidiferrales bacterium
CCGCGCCAGCACTCCCGCCCGGTCCAGCTCCTTCTCGCTCATCTCTGTGCGCCCCAATCCGGCCTCCTCTCAGAGACCGTATTTAGGGGACATTTCTATCGAGGTCAAAAGGGGACACTATCATCGAGGTACAACAGCGCCTGCGCAATTGCAATGCGCAATTGCAAGGGCGGGGGGACAGAGGATTGCTCTACTGCTCTTTCTGCAGGAGGCCCATTCCGGCTACGGCGACGCAATCGCGGGTAGTGTTTTTGACCAGATACATTGCGTCGTCAGCCAGGTGCAGCAGTTCGGCCTTTGTGCGCGAATCGGTGGGATATGAGGCGACACCGACGCTCGCCGTGATGTTCACGTTGAGTCCGGCGTCGCTGAGCCACTTGGTTTCTCGGATCAACTTGTGGATGCGGCGCGCGACGCCCATGGCATTCTCTTTCGAAGTCTGCGGCAGTAGGATCACGAATTCGTCGCCGCCGTACCTAAAGGCAAGATCGATCAGACGGCAATTTTCCTTGATCGCGGCGCCGATTTCGGCAAGCAGCTTCGAGCCCATCAGATGGCCATGTGTGTCGTTGATCTGTTTGAAATGGTCGAGATCAATGAAGATCAGGGAAAACTCGAACGCGTAGCGATGCGAACGGTAGATTTCCGTGTCGAGCATGAAGTTCATGTGCCGCGCGTTGTAAAGCGAGGTGCAATCGTCGGTGATAGTCAGCTCGTGGATTCGCTGGACGTGGCGAGCATTTTCGATGGCAATTGCCGCGTAATCGGCGAGCGCCTCAAGAAGCGCTAGGTCGCGCGCCGAAAACCCTTCCGGGCCGACGCAGTTGATCAGCTCGATCACGCCGAGGCACTGTTCGCGGAATCGAACGGGAACGGCCACGATCGAGCGTGTCTCCATTTTCGTCCGCGAATCGACCTGCGCGAAAAAGCGCGAGTCCTGGCTTGTATCGGGTACGACCACGGCCTGGCCGCTCTCGGCGACCCAACCCGCCAGCCCCTGGCCGACTTTGATGCGAAGATCCTTTAGCCTGTCCGCCCCCTTGCCGGTCGCAATCTCGAAATAGAGCTCCTGCTTGTCGTGGTCCATCAGCAGGAGTGACCATGTGTCCGGACGGAGCACTTCGTTGATTTTCTCCATGATGGTCCGGAGCACCTGGTCGAGCTGCAGCGAGGAAGTTAGCGCCTTGCCCAATTCGTGGAAGACGGTCACTTCAGCGCCCTCGTTTGTGGGAAATGGGAAAGTGGTCCCGGTTTGGCGACGCCGTTCCACGCCCTCAAATGGCTTCTCGTCTGTCACTTTCCGCATCGCTTCGGTGGAGGGGATTTTCACTCGATCGCGTCGCCCGCCTAGGGACGCCAAACCTCTCGCATTATAGGTCGCGGTTTTCCTCCGCTGCAATGATCATTCCCCGGCGGATTGCGAAAGTAAAACTAGGGTTTGGCTGTAGGAAAACTGGCGGGCCCCGCCGCATTGGCCGCCGAACCTAAAGAAACCTGCCAGACAGCGCGCAGGCATGGAGAGCAACCCGGGTTGCCGTTCCTGACCGATAGCCACAGGTGAAGGGACGTAAACGAACCAATCTGTGCGCTTCAGTGGAGCCCAGACCGGCGGAAACGCCGGGGTGCCTTCGCATCAGTCTTGCTTTTTTTCAAACCACCCTCGAAGATTATCAGTCTGAGAACTCCCGGATGCCTTCGACACCCTTCGGCGACCACTTGAGGCGCGAGCGCGAAATGCGCGGCGTGACGATCGAGGAAGTCGCCGCCGCCACGCGCATCAGCCCGCGATTTTTGGAAGCGATCGAGAACGAGCAGTGGGACCGGCTTCCCGGCGGCGCGTTCAATCGCGGATTCATTCGTTCCGTGGCGCGCTACCTCGGCCTCGATGAAGAAAATATGGTGGCGGAATATGCGCTGGAGACGAAGGGCGTGAACCAATCCGCTGCTGCGCCCGAGTCCAGCGCACAAGGACTGCCGCGCGATTTGCGGCCGGTCATCGCGGGCGCGATAATCGTGGTGCTGATCATCCTTGGCCTGATTTTTGCGATCCACCATTATCGCGCCGCGGCACGGGCGCGGGCTAGCCAGTCGCAAAAACAGCCGCCGCCCGCGCGTCAGATGCCAGCTCTGGACCAACCGGCCATTCCGAGTACACCGCCATCTTCGGGAGGCTCCCATTAGCGCTGAATTGCGAGAGGCATTCCGCACAGGATATGTGCGGCCGGAACAGAAACTGGCACTTTGCTCGGGAACGCTCCTGTTGGGGCCTGATGACCGTGCCGAATGCCTTGCCATTCTGGCGGCCGACACTGAAACGTCGATTGCGGAGCGCGCTCTCAACGCGCTGCTGTCGCAGCCAACGGAATCGATGCTCGTCGCTTTGAACCGCCCGGATGCCGATGGAAGGCTCTTTGACTATTGTGCGAAGAACTGCGCCGAGAAACCCGGAGTAGCGGACGCCTTCGCCAAAAACGCTGCATGCCCGCCAGAGAAAGTGACGCCCGTCGCCGGGCATCTCACGTCCGCCGGCATTCAGGCACTGCTCGACAATCTCGAGCGATTTTGTTCGGACCCGCAGTTGGTGGCGGTGGTTTCGCGATGCGCCTCCGCCACAGCGGAACAGCGCGCCACGCTCGACGAGATGCAGAAGGGAGCGCTTTCAGAAGGTGAAATTCAAGAGGTCGCAGACGCCGAGCCTGATGCCGGACGCAGGCAGACGCTTACACAGAAAATCGCGAAAATGAACGTGGTGCAGCGGCTCACGCTGGCCCTCAAGGGCGGGCGCGAAGAGAGAATGTTCCTGATCCGCGATCCCAACAAGCTCGTACAGCGATGCGTGCTGCAGTCGCCGCGGCTTACGGACTCCGAGGTGGAGCTTTTCGCAGCGCAGACCAACCTTTCCGTCGAAGTACTCCGCACGATTTCGCTCTCGCGCCTGTTCATGAAAAACTATATGACAGTCAAGAATCTTGTCTTTAACCCCAAAACTCCTCTGGATGTTTCACTGAACTTGATGAAGCGCCTCAACGCAACGGATCTGATGAAGCTCACTACGAATAAAAATGTGCCGGAAACGCTCCGGACCTCTGCCGTCAAACTGCATCGGAAGCGGAAAATGGGCGGGGCCGGCGAGTAATTTTCGTTCAGCGCGTGACTTTCTCTGAGTTTTTCTTGGCGGCGACGTTCTGTAAGATTTCCGCAGACAATTCGCGCATCTCATTGTGAACGAGGCCGTTTGACGCCAGGATCGTCGAGCCGCCGAGACGATATTCGGTGCCGTCGAGCGACGTTATTTTGCCGCCCGCCTCACGGACTATCAAGCTGCCTGCCGCCGTGTCCCAGGAATTCAATCCGAATTCCCAGAATCCTTCGAAGCGTCCGCACGCGACCGAACAAAGGTCCAGCGCCGCGGAGCCGTCTCGCCGCACGCCATGAGACCGAAGCGTAAAGCCCCAGTAGAAATCCATATTCGCGCTGTTGTGGCGCATGTGCGTGGGAAATCCCGTGGCGACAAGACTGGCGCCGAGTTTCGGGACGGGTGACGTATGAATCGGCTTGCCGTTCAGCCGCGCGCCGCCGCCGCGAACGGCGCTGAACGTTTCATTCAGCATCGGATTCACGACGACGCCGACGACGGGTGTTTCTCCTTCGTACATCGCAATGGAGGATGCGAAGCAAGGATATCCATGCGCGAAATTTGTGGTTCCGTCGAGCGGGTCGATGTACCAGCAGAATTTGGCGCCGGTCGGCGCGCCTTCGCTGCCCTCTTCGGCGACAATCGCGTGATCGGGGAACTTTTTTCGGATGCGCCCCACGATTGCCGCTTCCGATCGCCGGTCCGTTTCTGTTACGAGGTCGACGTCGCCTTTGTATTCAATCCTCTTGGGCTGCTGAGCGCCCTGGCGAATGATCGCCGCTGCCTCAGCAGCCGCTTCCAAAGCAAATTCGAGATATTCGTTCATGTGTGCTCGGACAAGTACTGCGCCAAAGAGATTACCAATGCTGCGGAAGATTTGTCAGCGGAATCTCTTGGACTCAGGGAGGAGGAAATTTTTGCATGCGGATTTGCGGCGTGAGAAGTGCGTCAGGCGCCTACTTTACGGTGAAATATTCCTTGCGGTAGCTCAGCGTATACGGCCCGGCGACTCTCAATTCCACATGGCGGTCACTGCCCGGCGGCGGCGTTGGTTGCGGATAGTATGCAAGCAAATATTGCGTGCGGAGCTCGCGATTGATTTCGTCGAACATCGACTGAATCTGGCTGACGTCGTCGAGCGTAAACATGTTCCCGCCTGTGCTGTCGGTGATCGTAATCAGGGCGTGTTCGCCGGCGGTATTCCGGCCGTTCTCATTCTTGACCGGACGAACCACAATCGTATAAAGGAGTTCGCCCGAGGCGATTGACGCTCGGCGGGCTTCTTCGAAATCCGCGCCGCTGGTAGTCTCGCCCGCGTCGGTTACCATCACGATTGCGCGCCGGCGATCCTGCGGCCGGCGAGTAAGCCCCTCAGAGCCGAGTACCAACGCATCGTAGATTGAAGTCCCGCTGCCCGGCTGTATGCGCCGGACATCACTTTCGAGGCGGGGTACATTATCGGAAAAAACGCCGATTTCAGTAACGGCGTCCGATATTTCGAAGACCGAAAGCGAATCGCCCGGGCGGACCACCTGGCGAATAAAGCGCGCGGCCGCTTCGAGCTCAAATCTCAAGTCCAGGTACGTGCTGGCGCTTGAATCGATCATCAGCGCGAGATCGACGGGGCGGCTCGTTTGCGCTTCGAAACGCTCGATTTTTTGAGGCACGCCCTCTTCGAAAAGAGAAAAGGCGGTTTCCGGCAAGTCCGCCACCGGCTTGCCGCTTTTGTCCATCACGCTTGCTAGGATGCTTACGAGATTCGTCTGCGACTTGATTACCGGGCCTTGATCCTGCGATGGTGCGGAATTAGGCTGATCAGCGCCAGGCTTCGGCTGGAATGGGTGCCACTTACCGTCGGCCTGCGCGGTTTGGGCCGCGCCGAACCGGAACCGGCGGCCGAACGCCTTGCCCCGCGAGGTCATGGCGAACGCACAGACCAGGGCGGCGCATATCATGGCTACGCGGCGAGCAGCCCGCACTTTGACCCGCGGTGCAATGATGCTCGCGCCACCGGGCAGACCCGCCCGCACGCGACTGCTTCCCCCGAGCAGATGGTTTCTCATCTAAGCTTCAGATTCATCCCGGCCGGAAATGGCTTCCTCGCGCGCTGGCTCGCCGTCGGCCCAGACGGCGCCACCAGCGAAAAACTCCTTTTTCCAGATGGGCACCGTGTGTTTAAGTGTGTCGATGGCGTAACGGCAGGCGTCAAAGGCGGCAGCGCGGTGCGCCGAAACCACGGCAATCAAGACGCTCGTTTCGCCGATTTCGAGGCGCCCGAGCCGGTGCACGATGGCAAGGCGGCGGATCGGGAACTTTTGCCGGATCTGGGCGCCGATTTCGCGGATTTTCGCCCAAGCCATGGGTTCGTAAGCTTCATATTCCAAATAGAGTGTTTGCTGGCCCTTAAAATTGTTTCGAACAAACCCATCAAAGGCCACGAGTGCGCCATCTTCAGGGGCCTTAAGCGTCTCGATGATTTCTTGTGTGTCGATAGGCTGTCGCACCAGCCGGAAAATGTCGGCAATATCGATCTCTCCGCCACTCACGGGCGGCAAGAAGGCAACTTCGTCACCGTTGGCGAGCGCCGCCTTAGCGTCGGCGTATTCCTGATTCACCGAAGCGGCGATGGAAGGCCGGAACTCGGCGAATTTCGGGAAGCGGCGGCCGTAGCGTTCGAATAAATCCTCGAGCTTTGCCCCCTCGGAAAGCTCAGCGCTTTCTTCCGGCGCGCCGACGATCTCCTTCAATTGTCCGAAAAAGAGGACCCGAACTCGCATCGCCGCATTCTATCCTGCCGCTGCTGCAAGGAGAAGCTATTGCCCTGCATGTGATCGCTCGTGCGCACTTAATTCGTTGGCTCCCCATCTTCGGTCGCAGCCTTGTGGCATAATCGTTGCAGCAAAGAAAAGGTCTCTATAGCCTCTTTGTGCGTGGGCGTTGAAAATTCAGAAGAAAATTCGGAAGAGGTTTCTGGCGGCGCATCGCAAACTGCGCGAATTCCGCTTGATCGCGAAGGGGCTTGCCTCCACGCGCCACCCTCTGCTGGTCCATATCATTCCGATTCGCCGCTGCAATCTTTCATGCACGTATTGCAACGAGTTTGACGATTTTTCGAAGCCGGTCCCGATCGAGGAGATGTTCCGCCGGATCGACCGCCTCGGCGAGATGGGCACGGCTATCATTACGATCAGCGGCGGCGAACCGTTGCTGCATCCCGAGCTTGACGCGGTAATCGGCCGCATACGCAAAAACGGCATTATGGCCGGGATGATTACGAACGGCTATTTGCTTACGGCGGATCGCATCGAACAGCTCAATCGGGCGGGGCTCGAGTACTTGCAGATCAGCATCGACAATGCGATGCCCGACGACGTCTCCAAGAAGAGCCTCAAGGTGCTCGACCAAAAGCTGAAGCTGCTCGCCGAACACGCTGAATTTCAGGTGAATATCAATTCAGTGCTCGGCAGCGGGATTAAGAATCCTGAAGATGCGCTTGCCGTTGCGCATCGCGCTGTGGCGCTGGGCTTTACGTCGACGGTAGGAATTCTGCACGATGGAAATGGCCAGCTTCAGCCGCTCGGACAGCGCGAGCGCGAGATTTTCGAAGAGATCATGTCTCTCGGCAAGCGATCGTTTACGCGCGTGAACGGATTCCAGCACAATATCGCCGCAGGGCGCGAAAACAATTGGCGCTGCCGCGCGGGTTCGCGTTATCTCTACATCTGCGAAGACGGCCTCGTTCATTATTGCTCACAGCAGCGCGGCTATCCCGGCATTCCGCTCACGCAATACACGGACGAACAGCGCCATCGCGAATTTCTAACGAAAAAAGGATGCGCGCCGCGGTGCACGGTGTCGTGTGTGCATCAGATTTCGGCGGTGGACCGGTGGCGGGCGCCGCAGACGATCGAGCCCGGACCTTCGCGGCCTCCCGAATCTCTTGTGCAATTAACGAGTTAGCGCAGTGCGAGGCGGTCGGCGGGCCGACAATTCAAGCGATACTTGAAGCTTTCTTGTGCCAAAAATGGCCGGAATGGCGCCATAAAACGGGGAATTTGGGCCTGTTTTGGCGCATTTGGCGCCCTAAAATGGGCTTATTTTCCTAATGCGTTTCAAAGAGGGTGAATGAACCCGGTTCTTTGGTTTGCCGCGGGAGCGGTGGCTATCGCGGCAATCGCGACGGTCATATGGTGGTCCGGCCGGCGGGCGGAGGAGCAGCTATCCGAGGTACGCCGGGAGATGCAGGGGTCTCTGGCGGTGCAGAACCAGCTCGTCACGTCGCAGGTGAACCATTTGATGCAGACGGTGACACAGCAGCTCGGGCAGGTGCGCCAGGAATTGCAATCCAGCGTCGCTTCGACGGGCCATCTCGCCGCCGAGGCGCAGCGGGACGTGGCCGAGCGGCTTAAATCATCCACCGACGCTCTGGTGCAGATGACACAGCGCATCGGCGAAGTGCATCAAGCGAGCCAGGATCTTTCGAAGGCGACGCAGGCTCTACAATCGGTGCTCGGCGGCGCGAAAACGCGCGGCATTTTGGGCGAAGTAACGCTGGAGCGCTTGCTTGCAGACGCGTTGCCGCGCTCTGCCTATGCGACGCAGCACAGGTTCGCGTCGACCGGCGCAATCGTAGATGCGATCGTGCGCAGCGGCGAACGTTTGCTATGCGTCGATTCAAAATTTCCGCTTGAGGCTTACCGAAGGCTTGCAGATGGAGGTGACGACGCCCGTCGCGAATTTTGCCAGGCCGTGCGCGCGCACGCCGATTCCATCGCGAAGAAGTACATTCTGCCTGGCGAGCATACCTTCGACTATGCGCTGATGTTCGTGCCTTCCGAGAGCGTCTATTACGAGTTGCTGATCACCGAGGACACGAAGTATGGGCAGCTTGATGAATACTGCCGCGAGAAAAAGGTCTTTCCCGTTTCGCCGAACACTTTTTATGCATGCCTAAGCGCCGTCGCCCTGAGTCTTCAGAGCCAGAAGATTGAGGAGAATGCGCGGCAG
>DATEME010000674.1:0-1226 GCA_035275865.1 Candidatus Acidiferrales bacterium
CCACCTCATGGGACCTTGCAATCATGGAGAGCCGCAATGGAACACTATGTCGGATTGGACGTATCGCTGAAGCTAACAGCGATCTGCATTGTTGATCGGACAGGAAAGATCGAGCGCGAAGGGGTAGTTGCATCCGACCCGGAGACCATCGTGGCATTTATCAAATCGCATGCGCCGCATGTCGCGCGAGTTGGGCTTGAGACGGGAGCAACGTCCACATGGCTATGGACCGAGCTGAATAAGATGGGGCTGCCCGCCATCTGCATCGATGCCAGGCATGCGAAGGCGGCTCTGAAGCTGCAAATCAACAAGAGCGACCGCAACGACGCCGTGGGCATAGCACGCATCATGCAATGTGGATGGTACAAGGAGGTCCGCGTCAAAGAACTCGATAGTCACGCAACCAAGGCTCTTCTGGTCAGTCGAGCCCTGCTCGTTAAGATTAAGCGGGATATTGAGAACCAAATCCGCGGCCTCCTCAAAAACCTCGGGCTCGTCATCGGCCAGGCAAAGATGAACGTGTTTGCCGTGCGTGCCGCAGAGCTTGCCGACAACCGGCCGTCACTCGCTGCCGCGATCGAGCCGCTACTCAAGGCACGCGAGGCCGTTGAGCGACAGATTGCGGACCTCGACCGAAAGGTGCTGCGGCTAGCCCGCAACAATGCTCAGGTCCGACGGTTCATGACAGCACCTGGCGTCGGCCCCATAACGGCTCTTTGCTTCCTTGCGACGATCGACGACCCCACTCGCTTCAAGAGGTCGCGAAGCGTCGGAGCCTATGCGGGACTGACGACCCGCCGATACGCATCCGGCGAGACCGACTGGACGGGCCGAATCTCCAAATGCGGCGATAAGATGCTGCGAAGTTACCTCTACGAGGCAGCCAATGTGCTGCTCACCCGTGTAGCAAGGTGGTCGGCGCTCAAAGCCTGGGGCGTCAGGCTTGCGAAGCGAAGCGGGCTACGCAAAGCCAAGGTTGCCGTCGCCCGAAAGCTTGCCGTCATCTTGCACCGGATGTGGACCGAAGGTACCGAATTCAAGTGGTCATCAAAGGAGGCTACTCGTCAACCTGCATAGCAGAACCACCGAATTCCCGCTCAGCAGCGGGAACCAATGTCCCTGCCGGGACGCTGGCGTTGGTGCGATCGCCCCTGGCTTTGCGATGCTCGTAAAGAGCAAAACGCGCTTCACACATTGATCCACCATCGTCGTCTTACGCCATCATG
>DATEME010000675.1:0-1085 GCA_035275865.1 Candidatus Acidiferrales bacterium
GCCCGCGTGCGCCAGGCCATCCTCGAACTCATCGCTCGACCACCGCCGCAGCGATGCCCGCGCTGCAGAAAATGGATTTGCAGCGAAAAGCAGCGTCAATAAATCTGCCAAAGTAGTGTTAGATGCCGTAATGGGCCCTGCACCGAGCGAGCGGTGAAGGTGGCTGTCCCCCGATAGATGATGAAACGGGGTCACGACGTTGAGTCGGCCCCAGGCATCTGATGGAGGACAGCCGTGGAACACTATGTCGGAATCGACGTCTCTTTGGAACTCTCGAGCGTTTGCGTTGTGGATGGGCGAGGCAAGATCGTGAAGGAGGCGAAGGTCGCGAGCGAGCCGGAAGCCCTTGTTTATTTCTTCAAGGAACTTGGCTTTCCAGTGGATCGATTGGGTTTGAGGCGGGGCCGTTATCACAATGGCTGCATGCCGGGCTGAGGCAAGCGGGATTTGAAACCGTTCTGCTGGAGACGCGGCATGTGAAGGCGGCATTGTCGGCGATGACGGTGAAGACGGACCGCAAGGATGCGTGTGGGCTTGCGCAGCTGCTGCGGATGGGATGGTTCCAGCAGGTGCACGCCAAATCGATTGGATCGCAGGAGATCCGGGCGCTGCTGGTTGCGCGCAAGCAGCTTCTCGGAAGGTTGCTGGATGTGGAATTGAGCATTCGGGGAATCCTGCGCGGCTTCGGCCTGAAGCTCGGCCCGGTGACCCGCAAAACGTTTGAAGCGCGGATTCGGGAATTGGTGACAGGTCATACCACGTTGGAGCGCATTGCTGAGGCGATGCTTTTGGCGCGCGCAACTTTGCAGGCGCAGTACGAGAAACTGCACAGGGCTGTACTTGCGTTTGTCCATGAAGACGCGGTCTGCCGACGGCTGATGACAGTGCCTGGCGTTGGTCCTGTGGTGGCGGTTACCTTCAAGTCGGCGGTGGACGATCCGAGTCGGATCGCGAAGTCGAAGGCGGTAGGAGCGCTGTTCGGGCTGACACCGAAGAAGTATCAGTCGGGTGAAAAAGATGTCACCGGCGGGATCACGCGAACCGGCGATGAGATGGTGCGCACGGCACTCTATGAAGCTGCCAAT
>DATEME010000676.1:0-1613 GCA_035275865.1 Candidatus Acidiferrales bacterium
CCGAAGCGAGATGGTAGCCCTTCTGGGGCGCGGCCGATCCATTCCATTACAGAGGTGTCCTGTTCCCACGGCGAATCGCGAGCCGAGGCGGGGCGCGGAGCGGTCGGGGTGGCGAAGCGCCCCGCCTCGGCGCATTGGAGGACACCATGACAACTGAACAGAAGATCATTCGTGCCAAGCTTGGCCTGCTGGAGCTTGCCAAACAGCTCGGCAATGTCAGCCAGGCCTGCAAAATGATGGGCTACAGCCGCGACAGCTTCTACCGGTTCAAGGAACTGTACGACCAAGGCGGCGAATTGGCGTTACAGGAGATCAGCCGCAAGAAGCCGGTGTTGAAGAACCGCGTATCGCAGGAAATCGAGGATGCTATCGTAACGCTGGCGATCGAGCAGCCGGCCTTCGGACAGGTCCGCATTGCCAACGAGCTGAGGAAGCGCGGGCTCACGGTCTCCCCCGCCGGCGTGCGCTGTGTGTGGCTACGCCACGACCTGGAGACGATGAACAAACGGCTCAAAGCGCTGGAAGCCAAGAGCGCCCAAGAGGGCCTGGTACTGACCGAGGCGCAGGTCGTCGCGTTGGAAAAGGCGAAGACCGAGAAGGAAGCGCACGGCGAGTTCGAAAGTGAGCATCCAGGTTACTGCGGTGCCCAGGATACGTTCTATGTCGGCAACCTGAAGGGTGTTGGACGCATCTACCAGCAGAGCTTCATCGACACCTACACTAAGGTCAGCTTTGGCAAGCTCTATGACCGCAAGACGCCCATCACCGCCGCCGATCTGCTCAATGACCGAGTGCTGCCGTTCTTCGACGAGCACGATGTCAAGCTCCTGCGCGTGCTGACTGACCGCGGCAGCGAGTTCTGCGGCAACCCCGAACGGCACGAGTACGAGCTTTATCTCGCGGTCGAGGACATCGATCACTCACGCACCAAGACCAAGAGCCCGCAGACGAATGGCATCTGTGAACGCTTGCACAAGACTGTGCTCAACGAGTTCTATCGTGTTGCGTTCCGCAAAAAGGTGTATCGTTCAATTGACGAGCTGCAGGCCGATCTGGACGCGTGGATCAAAGAGTACAATGAGGCACGACCACATCAGGGCCGTTGGTGCTTCGGCAAGACCCCGATGCAGACCTTCTTGGATGCAATGCCGATGACGAAGGAGAAAATGATCGCGGCTTAACGGAACGGACACCAAAACCTGATCGCTCAACCAGGCACCAGCTGTCCGATCGAGTTCCGGCTAGTACAAATCATCTTCGCGTATGTCGCCGCGCTCGGCGGCAGGTGGCCCGAGCGCGCCTCGCCTTCGATCTTGCAGGCGATCCGCGCGGATGGCACCCTGCGAGTATGCCGGAATCCGTAACCGAGACCTCGACAGTGGATTCCCCGACCTTTGCCGTTTGCGCTTGCCAGGCGCGCTCTTGAGCATCGCGTCCAGCCCATTCCATGCCAGATTAACACGATCAACAAGAAGCTCGCATCAGCGAGCACAATGGTTGTACTGTTCGCTGCCACTCGCGCACCAACCGGTCCCGCCGGCGAGAAGCCTCACAGCCGTGCTGGGTCATCTCTGGTGTTTGTGTTTGCGGTTCCAAATGTTCAATAGCACCGG
>DATEME010000677.1:0-1638 GCA_035275865.1 Candidatus Acidiferrales bacterium
TTGTCGACGATAGGGTAAGCAGCACGGAGGCTTCCAGATGAAAGCTGTAATCTACTCATTGATCCTCGCCACTCTCGTCTCCGGGCGGGCACTGAGCGCTGACGTGCCATCGCTCGTCGGGACATGGACCGGACAGAGGGATCGAATTGCCAAGGTCGAAGGGCGGCGCGGCGGACTTGCCACGCTGGTCATCACGCAGCAGCAGGGCAACACCTTTGTAGGGCATTTGAAACGCTCAAACCCCACCGGCGATGAGGACGAGCAGCTCTGGGGCGCTTTCGCGGCGGACGGTCAGCTCATGATGGGATCGGACGAGGAAGGCACTTACATCTTCCGCCTCGTCGACCAAAACACCCTCGATTACTGCTACAGCGAGACCGGTTCTTCGCCGCGCACCGTGTGTGCCAGGCTCGCCCGGCAGCGCTGATTTTTGCGGCGGCAACCTTACTGGCGTGACAATTCCAGACAGACTGCTCGCCACGGTTGACGAGGCGATCGAGTAAGGTGGCGGACGTCCGTGATCGGCCTGGACATGTCGAGGCCGCTCGCGCGTTTTCCTTGAGGGGGGCTTAGCGGACGCTACGATTCCAATACGTTTTTGCGTCACGCTGCCAGTGGAGCGAGCGGCGATTGTCCAGCTCTGGGCAATGACCGACCGCGAGCTCAAGGATATCGGGCTCATCGGATAATCACTACGATAGGGACGGTCGACTCGGAGCAACAAAGATGAATTCAGCGTTGCTGCAAAATCTGATGGCCGGAGCCGGATCGAGCAGCCGGTTCATCGGCGGGCTAGTGGTGGCTCTGTTGTATGCAGTTATCGGTTTGCTCAGCGCGATTGGCAGCATTGTCGTCTTTCGACGAATCTTCCACGGACGATGGGAACAGATTTTCTGGGCCTCTTTTCTTGTCGTGATTGCCGCCTTCTACCTGAGCTTCGCTGCCTATTTCGAAGCCTCAACGCATGCTTGGCAAACTGAGGTCGTCGGCGTTGCCGTTTTCCTTGCTTGTGCCGTGGGTGGGCTGTTTTCCCGACCGGCTATCGCCATTGGCTATGTCATGCATGGGCTGTGGGATTTATCCCATTGTCTGTCCGGCGCTTCACTTGCGGGCCTGTCGATGACAGAAATTCCACTGGGTTACGGTATCTTTTGCTCGACATACGATTTTACGGTGGCGTGCTATCTCATGATCAGCGACACCGCATGGCATGAGCCGGGCAGATTCGGCCTTTACTTCTGGCGCACGCCGACGCGATGATCGAGTAAATGATTGCTGCCTTTGCAGGTCGTTCTGCCGCAATGTAAGGAGCGGTTTCCCGAACCTAACGGGACATGTTCGAGGCCGCTCGCGATTCCGCTCTGAGGCGCGGACGGTTAGTTCGCAACTTCGAGCAGCGTGAACGCTCCACTTGCGCGGCCGGGAGGAACGGCGATGGAACTGCGGCTGTTCGGGCGCACCGGCATGCAGCTCTCGGTGCTGGGCTTCGGCTGCGGCGCGGTCGGCGGACTTATGGTGCGCGGCGATCCGCTCGACCAGGAGCGCACCGTCGCGCGGGCGATCGACGCCGGCGTGAACTACTTCGACACCGCGGTGCAATACGGCAACGGCGAGTCGGAAAAGAATCTCGGCCGCGTG
>DATEME010000678.1:0-3830 GCA_035275865.1 Candidatus Acidiferrales bacterium
TCGAAACGTCCGAAAACGGATTTTTTCAGTTCGATAACGTCACGCCGGGAGTCCCCTACCGGATCGACATCAGCGCGCAGGGCTTTGCGGAGTCGTCGTCCGCAATCACAATTACTCCGGGCGAAGTTAAGATTCTTGGAGAAGTCCAACTCGCCCTCGCGATGCAGCAGACCACGGTGCGAGTCTCCGGAAATCCGATAGCGATTGCAATCGAACAGGTGAAATTTGAGGAGACGCAGCGCGTTTTCGGCATCATTCCGAACTTTTACGTCTCCTATGAAGGCGATAATGCCGCGCCGCTCACAACCGGGATGAAGTTCAGGCTTGCGCTCAGAGTCTCCCACGACCCCGTGGCCGGTGCCGGAATTGGAATTATGGCGGCCATAAAGCAAGCAGCGGATACTCCAGACTACAGGCAGGGAATGAAGGGTTACAGTGAGCGGTTTAGCGCGGATGCTACTGATAGTTTTACCGACATCATGATCGGCGGCGCCATCCTGCCATCGCTACTGCATCAGGATCCGCGCTACTTCTACCAGGGAACGGGCAGCAAGCGGTCGCGGCTTCGACACGCGATGTTGGCGCCGTTCATCTGCAAGGGTGACAACGGAAGATGGCAGCCGAACTACTCCACGGTGGGAGGCGACCTCGCGTCCTCCGCGCTTTCAAATCTCTATTATCCTCAGTCCGACCGCGGCAGCGGGTTAGTGCTCTCCGGCTTTGCGATCAGTACGGCTGAGCGCATGCTCTCGACGGTGGCACAAGAGTTTGTCCTCAGCAGGTTGACTCATCGTGGCGACGTAAATTGAGCCTCGCCACGGGTCCGGGGGCCACAAGGGTTGCTCTTCTCGCGTCCGTCGTTAGCCCGCAGCTCCAAGGATGCTAAACTGTGTTGTATCGAATGCAACTGAGCTGTCGGCACGCTATCCAGCCCGCTGTTCAATCTTTTTAGGGGAGGAATCATGCGAACTAGAAATCTTCTCTTCGCAGGTGCACTGGCGCTTCTGTTAGCGGGCACGTTGCCCGTCTTCGCTCAAGGAAACGGCCGGGGCAGGGGTCGCGGGCACAATAAAGACAAAGATGATGCCGTTCAACCCGATAACGGCGATCGCGGCCACGGCGACGTCCGTTATTATTATCGCGATGATCGCGACGATATCCACGCTTGGTACGTCCGGCACGAAAGCAATCTGCCGCCAGGTTTAGCCAAGAAAGACCGCTTGCCTCCTGGATTGGAAAAACAGCTCATCGTTCGCGGTCATCTGCCTCCCGGCCTGGAAAAGAAAATCGAGCCCGTGCCCGTCGAACTCGTCCGCGAGCTTCCGCCTCCGCCGCCTGACTGCAAGCACGTCATAATCGGCGGCCACCTGGTCCTGCTCAACACGAAAACATTCGTCGTAGTAGACGTCTTCCACTTCGAATTTTGAGGAGCGAAGCGGCCTTAGGCCATCACGCCGGGAGCTGCATAGGTAGCTCGGGTTGGCCGCGCCATCTGCGGCTAACCTGAGGCTGCCGTTCTCCGCGTCCTGTGCGCCTCTGCCATGAAAGGTTGTTTCCGCCTTCTGCACGCCCGGCCTTGCCTCGCGTACATTTTCTGCTCGCTCGTCGGCAAACTGCCCAGGATGCCGCCTCTATTACACTGGATTTCCCTTTCCGGTTTTGGCAGGATGTGGCGCACCCGAGGCGCTTCAATCGGGATCTAGCGAGGTGGAGAATGAAGATTTCGCGAATCGCACTTATCGCGGTATCGGCGGCATTGATGGCCGGCATGGCAATCGCGCAAGCGCCGGCGGGTCCTCCGCAGGGCGCACAAGCGGAAGGGCGCGGCGCAGGTCGAGGCCGCGGCGGGCGCGGTCCCATGGTTGTCTCGCCTCAGATCAATCCGGATCGCTCAATTACGTTCCGTTACTATGACCCAAACGCGCAAAAAGTGACCGTTAGCGGCGAATTAGGAGGCCAAACCGCCACTTTGACGAAAGGCGATGACGGCGTTTGGTCAGGGACAATCGGCCCGCTTCCTCCAGACATCTACGCCTACTCATTTAACGTGGACGGCGTGAACGCTCTCGATCCTCGCAATCCCAATACGAAATACGGATACGGCGGCTTCGGCGCCACGAGCGTTGTCGAAGTTCCCGGCGATGGTCCGCAATTTTATGACGCGCAGCCCGGCCCTCACGGCCAAGTCCGCATCGTCCCATACATCTCAAAAACTCTCGAAGTCAGCCGCACCGTCTGGGTCTACACTCCGCCAAGCTACGAGAAAGAAAAAGACTTACCTGTTCTCTACCTGCTGCACGGTGCGGGCGATGTCGAATCCGGTTGGACCATGATCGGCCGCGCGAACATCATCCTCGATAATCTGGTCAACGCCGGCAAAGCTAAGCCGATGGTTGTCGTGATGCCTCTCGGCCACACGATCCAAAGCTGGTGGACCGGCCCGGCTGAGAATTCTCCCAACGCTCCCGCGCAAGCTTTCCCCGGCGGCGGCAGAGGCGCTCAATCCGGTGAACTCCAACTCTTCGGCAAAGACCTCATTAACGACGTTATGCCCCTCGTCGAATCGAATTTCAAAGTCTCGAAGAAAGTGGACGATCGCGCGATCGGCGGCCTCTCCATGGGAGGCGGACAAACACTTAACGTCGCCTTCAACAAGCCGGAACTGTTCCGTTACGTAGTCATGATGAGTCCGGCGGCCGGCCCACAGGCCGAGCAGCAATACCCGCAAATCTTCAAAGATCCATCGATCGCCAACAAACAGTTCAAACTATTCTGGGTAGGCGTCGGAAAAGACGACACGCTCGTCGGTCCCGGCGTTCACGGCTTCGACGAGGCACTGACAAAAGCCGGCATTAATCACAAATTCGTCGTCGGTGAAGGCAGACACGAGTGGACAGTCTGGCGCCACAATCTCAATGATGTCGCGCCGATGCTGTTCAGGTAGGTTCCAGGAATTGAAGAAGTAGGGCGATCAAGTCGCCGGACGGACACACAAAATCGGCAGGGCCGACCGCCGCTCTATTTGATCTCCATCACTTCTTTCTCTTTAGCGGCGGAAAGATCTTCCATTTTCTTGGTTTCAGAGTGGGTTAGCTTCTCAAGTTCCTCGAGCGAACGCTTCTTCTCGTCTTCGCTGATTTTCTTGTCTTTTTCGAGCCGCTCGATCGCTTCCTTCTGATCGCGCCGGATGTTGCGCGCGGCCGTGCGGTGATTCTCGAGAACCTTGTGGAGGTGCTTCACCAGCTCCTTGCGGCGGTCTTCCGTCAACGGCGGAATCGGGATTCGCACCACTTTGCCGTCATTTGCCGGGTTGAGTCCGAGGTCAGACGTGCGAATCGCTTTGTCGATCAGCGGCACCGCGCCCGGATCCCATGGCGAAACAACGATCGTCATCGGATCGGGGACGTGCACAGTTCCAAGCTGATTCACCGGCATCGGCGTTCCGTGATAATCGACGCGGATCTGGTCAAGCAGCGAGGCATTGGCGCGGCCAGTTCGAATCGAGCTCAGTTCTTTACGGAAGTCCTCAACCGCTTTCTCCATGCGCGTCTTGGCTTGCGCAAGAGCCTCTTTGCTGTTGGTAACGGTCGTCATTGAGAGACCTGCCTCCGATTTGTGCCTATTGTATTCGAAAAACACAGCGCAACAAGCCTGTCACGGAAGCGCAGGCGTATGCCTTGTATCTCGCCAGATTATGCGGCTTCGACTACGGACCCTACCCGCTCGCCCATCACGACGCGCTTCAAATTCCCGGGCACGTTCATATTGAAGACGACGATTGGCATTTTGTTGTCCATGCAGAGCGAGATCGCCGTGGAATCCATCACAGA
>DATEME010000679.1:0-2058 GCA_035275865.1 Candidatus Acidiferrales bacterium
CGCGTCGTTTGGCCCGCTGCGTTTTCCGGTGCAATACGTCGTTCGCCCAGATGCGAGCTTCAGAGGATTTGCGGGCCGGATTGCGTCAGGCGTATTGCGGGCGGGTGCCAGCATTGTTGCCATGCCTTCCGGGCTGAAGACAAAAGTGAAATCGATCGTCAGCTTCGATGGTGAAAAGGAACAAGCAGG
The DNA here is from genome assembly GCA_035275865.1 of Candidatus Acidiferrales bacterium. Taxonomy (GTDB): domain Bacteria; phylum Acidobacteriota; class Terriglobia; order Acidiferrales; family UBA7541; genus Palsa-295. Next base: position 190 of record DATEME010000679.1, read on the forward strand.
TCCCGGCAGCTCAGTGAATCTCACGCTCGAGGACGAAATCGATATCAGCCGCGGCGACATGCTCGTCGCCGAAGAGGATCTTCCGGCCGTCGGCAACGAGTTTCGCGCCAAGCTCGTCTGGATGCACGCCGACAAACTCGATCTGCACAAGAATTATCTGCTCAAACACACGACTCGATCCGTTCGCGCCCGCGTGATTCAGATCCACTTCCGCGTGGATATGAACACGCTCGAAAAAGGCTCCGCCGAGCAGCTCGAAATGAATGACATCGCGGAAGTGGAGATCAAGTCGGCGCTGCCGCTCTTTTTTGATCCGTATAAGCAAAATCGCACGACAGGCAGCTTCATCTTGATCGATCCCATATCCAATGCCACCGTGGCCGCAGGTATCATCGAGCACGGCATCAATTGGGGCACGGCGCTGCGTCCGGCGGCTGGCGCACAACGTCGCGGACGCAGCACTAAGGAAGAGCGTCACGCGCGATTCGGTCATCCCGCTGCCGCGGTGTGGGTAAATGGCAGCGCGCATATCGCTGAGCTCATCGAGCGCACACTTTTTGACGAAGGGTGGCACGTGCAACTCGTTGGACCTGATGACTTTGATCCGTCGGAATTGGCTGTGGCCGCAAAGGCGTATCACCTGGCAGGCATGGTCGTGATTTTCTCGGCACCTACAAGCCAGCGCGAAGCGGAAGACGCAGTCCGCAAGGTGTTCGGGCGCGATTCGTTCCTCGCGGCGTGGTCCTATCCCCACGAAGAAGATCCGGACGCCGCCGCGCGCATCACCAGCAAACTCCGCCAATGGCGCGACACGCAGGAGCAACATCATCACCGAAGCAATAAAGGCGACTGATGCATCCAATCGGAGCGAGAAGGGAAGCGGAGAGTACAAAATGACGGATGTTGCGCTCGCTGAACAACTCGAACAGCTTTCGGCCGACGCACTGATCGACCGCGTTTTGGCCGATAACGCTGGTCCGGCTTGCATTACGTGCAGCTTTCAAGCCGAGGATATGATCGTCCTTTACCTTCTGCGCGAGCGAAAGCCGGAAATCCCTGTGCTTTTTCTCGATACCGGCTATCACTTCAAGGAGACCTACGCCTATCGCGACAAAATGCAGCAGGCGTGGCATTTGAACGTCACCAATCTCGCCGCAAAGAAAACGGTCGCGCAGCAGGAAGCCGCATTCGGCATTCTTAATCAGACCGATCCCGGAAAATGCTGCCATCTGCGCAAAGTCGAGCCGCTGATGGAAGGGTTGCAGAATTATGACGTCTGGTTCACCGGCCTGCGCCGGGAGCAATCGCCCACGCGGAAAAATCTGAAAGTCGTGGAGCACCACGAGTTGCCGAGCGGCAAGGTGCTGCTCAAAGTAAGCCCGCTCGCGGCGTGGACTTGGGGGCAGGTCTGGAAATACACCGCCGAGAACAAGATCGATTTTTTGCCGCTCTATGATCTCGGTTATCGCAGCATCGGTTGCGAGCCGTGCACGGCCATTCCCGCCGAGGGCTCGGACGCGCGCACGGGCCGTTGGGGCGGAAAGAAACTCGAGTGCGGCATCCACACGTTCTCTAAGAAAGCGGACGAATGAATTTCGCCATCGGAGCCGCGATCGCTCTGGCCGTGGGCCTTACCGGAATCGGCGGAGGCAGCTTCACGGTGCCCGCGCTGGTGCTGATCGTCGGCCTCTCCGCGGACGCATCGGTCGGAACCGCATTTGTTTTCGCCGGAGTCCTGCGGCTGATCGCGTCGCCCTTCTATTTGGCCGGGAGGCATGTTCACGCCCGCTATTTGTGGCTGCTCGTGCAAGGCGCCGTGCCGGGCCTGCTGATCGGCACGCTTTTTTTGCGCATGATGAGCAAAAGCAC
>DATEME010000680.1:0-6182 GCA_035275865.1 Candidatus Acidiferrales bacterium
GAGCCACGCGCGCGTCTTTTCAGGATCCGTCTCCCGCTCGGCAGCTTCAAAGGCAAGCAAAATCCGTCGGCGCATGTCCGTCGCATCCTCGACCGTCTTCAATCCGGGCGCATATTGCTCCCATTCATCGTGTCCGAAATATTGATGGCTCGATCCCGTGGCGACGACAAGCGTGTCGTAATCGAGTGCGCCGTCACTCAGGATCACGCGCTTATTCGCTACGTCGATGCGCATCGCTTCGGCCAGGAGCACGCGCACATTCTTTTGTTTTCGCAGGACATTCCGCAGCGGCGAAGCGATATTCGCAGGCGAAAGCGTTCCCGTAGCGACCTGATAGAGGAGCGGCTGAAAAAGATGGTAGTTGCAGCGGTCAACGAGCGTGACATCGACAGGCGCTCCCTTCAACTTCAGCGCTGCGCCAAGCCCGCCAAATCCTCCACCCAGGATTACTACACGATGCCGGTCCGCCACTGCGTTCGCCTCCAGATGAAGAGACAAAATGTGCTGCCAATTTTCGGATGCTAGACGTGAAGCCTCGGATGCAGCATTTTAAAAACAGCGGTCAAGCTATTTTTCGCGGCGCGGCTTCTTTGCCGCTTCCTGGGGGCGCTCGAAACGATAGCCCAACCAAGGTTCGGTGATGATGTAGCGCGGCACGCCCGGATCTGGTTCGACTTTTTTCCGCAACTGATTGATAAAAACGCGCAAATACTCCGTTTCCTCGCCGTAGTCGGGCCCCCAAACCGCCTGCAGAAGGCGGCGATGCGGAATCGCCTTACCCTGATTCGCAACGAGATGGCGCAACAATTCAAATTCCTTCGGCGTGAGACGCACGTTGTTCCCGCGCACCATCACGGTTCGTTTGGAGAAATCGATCTTCAGATCGGGCGTCTCGAATGCGGGCAACGTCTCGCCCGGAGCGGTGCGCCTCAGCGCGGCGCGAATGCGCGCCATCAGCTCATCGGAACCAAATGGCTTTACGACGTAGTCGTCCGCGCCGGCATCGAGCGCCTGCACCTTATCCGCCTCGGCATTGCGCACTGTAAGCATGATGATCGGAACGTCGCCGGAAGCACGAATTTCGCGGCAGGTCTCAAGACCGGAAATTCCGGGCAGGTTTACGTCGAGCAAAACGAGATCCACCCGCTCGCGGCGAATCGTCTCGAGAGCTTCTTCCCCGCTCTTCGCTTCAAGAATTGTGTAGCCCTGCACGCTTAGCGTTGTACGCAGCACGCGGCGAATCTGCGGCTCGTCGTCGACGGCGAGTATCGTGGCGGCGATCATGCGGCGGACGCCTTGTCGCGATCCGCGGGCAATGTAAACGTAAACACGGATCCCTGTCCCAATTGGCTCGTCACGCTGATCGAGCCGCCATGCGCCTCTACAATTGCTTTTGCGATTGGAAGTCCCATGCCCGTTCCTTCGACGGCATAACGTTGATCTCTACCGCGATAAAATTTTTGGAAAATCAGCGCCTGCTCGAGACTGTCAATTCCGGGTCCGCGATCCGCCACGCTGAACGCCACAAAATCTCCGCTGCGCTCGGCGGTAATAACGATGGCCTGGCCCGCGGGCGAATAGCGGTTTGCATTATCGATAAGATGTACGAGCGCCTCGCGCGCGCGCGCCACGTCGGCCAGCACGCGCGGCAGCCCGTTGTGCACGCGCACTTCCACCTGGCGGCGCCCCAGATTGTTCTTGCATTCTTCGAGCGCGGCGGCGATCACGTCGTTCACGTCGCGCGGTTCAGTACGCAGTTCCACTTCGCCCGCATCGAGGCTGGCCATTTCGCCCGCCTCCCCGACGAGGCGGTTAAGACGGTCGCTTTCCTCGTTGATGATCGTAAGCAGCTCGTGCTTTTGGTCTTCGTTCAATGAATGCTGCGACAGCAGATTCGTCACCGAGGCCTTTATGGAAGTGAGCGGCGTACGCAAAGCGTGGGTCACCGCGTCGAGCAGCGCCGTGCGCAGCTGTTCTCCTTCTCGCGCAGCTTCCGTCTGTCCGAGTTGCTCGACGGCGCGAGCGCGCTCCATGGCGATGGCTATGAGCGTGGCGATCGCTTCGAGTGTTTCGCGCGCGAGCGGCGCGCCGGAAATTCCGAGACTGCCGATTGGCCTGATTCCCATGCGGATGGCGATAAAACACAAGCCATTCCCACCGTCGAAAAGAGGCTCGTCCCGAGTCATCATGCTCCGCAGGTTCTCTTTTTCCAGCATCGGAATTGCCGGACCCGAACGATACACTTTCTCTTTTTCGGCCAGGTAAATAGCCGCGCCGCCCACTTCGAATGAATCCACAATCTGCGCCGGAATTCGGTTGACCAATTGCATCACATTGCCGGACTCGAGGAGGCTGCGGCTGAAGCTGTAGAGTTTCTCGATTTCACGTCGCCGTGCGGAAGCCGCATCGGCCTGCAGTCTCGCGCGATTGGCAAGCTGGCTCGCAAGCACCGCCACCACGAGGAATGCGATCAGCGCGACCCAGTTCTGCGGATCGGCCACTGTCAGTCTTCCCGTCGGCGGCAAAAAGAAAAAATTGAAAAGAACCATCGCGATGACAGACATCACGGCGGAGACGGTAATGCCCCAAACTGTCGAAATCACGAGAATCGCGAGCAGATACGTGAGCGCAACGGTCGTAGCGTTGACGATGAGAATTTTTTGGTAGATGACCGTGACGGCAAGAATCAGCAGCAGTGCCGCTGCGAACTGGAGAATCCGGGCGAGGAGCGGTGCGCGCACCGTGACATTCTATCCCACCCTTTGCCTTTCCCGGCTTACCGGACGAAAATACTGCCATGCCCAAAACTCCTGAAGAATGGCTCGCGGCTACGCAGCCGCTGGAGAAGACGAAAGGTTCGCTGAAGCTGTTCCTCGGCTACGCTCCGGGCGTCGGGAAGACGTTTGCGATGTTGAGCGAGGCGATCCGCCGCAACAGTCGCGGCGAAGACGTGGTGATCGGCATCGTCGAAAGCCACGGCAGAAAAGGCACGTCCGAGCTGGCCGACGAACTCGAAATGGTTCCGCGCAGGAAACTGGACTACAAGGGAACGATCTTCGAAGAAATGGACGTCGATGCGGTTCTGGCGCGGCATCCGAGCGTCGCATTGGTCGACGAGCTTGCTCACACGAATATCGCCGGAAGCAAGCACCGTAAGCGATACGAAGACGTGCTCGAATTGCTCGACGCAAATATTGACGTGATTTCAACCGTGAACGTGCAGCATATCGAGAGCGTTGCGCCGACGGTGCAGGCGATTACGGGCGTCACCGTGCGCGAGACGGTGCCGGATTGGGTGCTGCGCCTGGCCGATGAAACCGTGATGGTGGATCTCACTCCCGAAGCGCTGCACAATCGCATGCGTCGCGGCGATATTTATCATCGTGAGAAGATCGAGCAGTCGCTGCGCAATTTCTTCCGCACTGGAAACCTGATCGCGCTGCGTGAACTCGCGCTGCGTCAAGTGGCCGAACAGGTAGACCGCAGCCTTTCGAATTATCTGGAAGAGAAAGACATTCAGCAGAACTGGGGAGTCCGCGAGCGGCTCGCCGTCTGCATCAGCTCGAATCCGCGCGCGCAATATCTCGTCGCTCGCGCCGCGCGCATGGCTCGCCGGATGGATGCGGAGCTTTACGCGTTGCACGTCGAGGCCAACGGGCAGATGACTGCGAACGAAGAAAAATCGCTGGAGGCGAATATGCGGTTTGCCGAGAGCCTCGGAGCAAAGACGGTTCGCGTGAAAAGCAAGAGCGTGGCGGCCGGCGCGGCGACGTTTGTCCGGGATAAGAAGGTGACGCAGGTGATTTTCGGACGCTCGGCAACCGATGGCTGGCGCAGTTTCCTTTATATGAATGCGATCAATCGATTTTTGTCCGATGCGCCCGCGGTCGACGTCCACATCGTGACGCAAGACTCCACGGATTGATCGTTCTTACCCTTTGCCCGTTCTATCGATTTGTTCTTGCACGCACTTGCGGAATGCGGCGGGATGCGCGATCGTCCGGAATGGGTCGGGCGTTCCGCCGGTGCCGTGGATCACGACGCTTCCGTAACCGAAAAGCCGTCCCCAGAACGGCTCGTCGATCCCGATGCTTTCCACCTTCGGCAGCATGATCTCAAGCGAGCGCCGGTCGACCATGCCTGTCTTGATGATCACGCGGCGGTTGGTAACGGCGATCTCGGTCGCATTGCGCTTCATCACGGCGTACAGGCAGTAGACGAGCGCGCTGGCAACCAAAAGCGTTCCAAGCTCAATTTTTCCAACGAAGTGCCCGACGAGAAAAATTGCGATTCCGCCGCCGAGCACTACGGCCACTACGGTCAGAGGCCAAAAGAGCACCAACCAGTGCACGCCGGTGCGAAAAACCAGCTTCTCGCCGTCGATCAAGTTTTTTTCCACGTAGCTCATTAGCAGCCCTCTGGGTGCCTCGTCGCAAGTCGAGTCCCGGCCTTTTCGGCGAATATACTGCCATGATTCCGGCGTCGTAGACCGCTTCATTTCCTGTCGGGAGGTGTGATATTGCTCACAGACAAAGCATGCCGGCGGACGGCAATATCCAATCGCTGTAAACTGTGCTAGGCTTTTGTATCGGTGGTGTTTTGTTGGGGAAGTCCGGCTGCTTGTGGGCGCCCCCGGCAACGCACTTCGCTTCTCTTTCGTCTAAATAGACAGGATCCGACCGATCATGGCCACGAGTACTATCGTTCCGCCCGCCTCGAGCACCAAGCGCAAACGCGAAGTGATCGATCAGGCGGTAATTCGTTTCTGCGGCGATTCCGGCGATGGAATGCAGATCACCGGAAGCCAGTTTACCAACACCGTCGCGCTCTACGGCAACGACCTTGCCACGCTGCCCGACTTTCCGGCGGAGATTCGCGCCCCCGCGGGCACTCTCCCCGGCGTCAGCGGCTTCCAGGTCCATTTCTCCTCGAGCGACGTGTATACGCCGGGCGACAGCGTCGATGCGCTGGTCGCGATGAACCCGGCCGCATTGAAGATGAATTTGCCGGACCTGAAGAAGAACGGCATCCTCATCGTCAATCTCAACGATTTCGGCGAGACAGACCTGCGTAAAGCGCAGATGACCTCAAATCCGCTCGAAGACCACTCTCTCGATGGCTACCGCCTCTTCCCCGTCGAGCTGACGCGCCTCACGCGCGTTGCGCTCAAGGAACTGGGCCTCGACGCCAAGAGCATGGATCGCTGCAAGAATTTCTTCGCTCTCGGCATGTGCTATTGGCTTTACAACCGCTCCATGACGCCGACGCTGAACTGGATCGAGAAGAAATTCGGCAAAAAGCCCGAGCTCGTTCGCGCGAATCATCTTGCGATGCAGGCGGGCTACAGCTACTGCGAAGCGACCGAAGCGTTCCAGATCACTTACGAGATTCCGCCGGCCAAGCTCTCACCGGGGCTTTACCGCAACATTAGTGGGAACGTCGCACTCTCTCTCGGTTTCGTCGCTGCCTCGCAAAAAGCGGGTATTCCGCTCTTCCTCGGCTCGTATCCGATCACACCCGCGTCGGACATTTTGCACGAGCTTTCGATGTACAAGGATTTCGGCGTGATCACGTTCCAGGCCGAGGACGAAATCGCCGCGATCACGTCCGCCATCGGTGCAGCCTACGCCGGTGCACTCGGGCTCACGACGACTTCCGGTCCCGGCATGGCGCTTAAGACCGAGGCCCTTGGTCTCGCGGTCGCGGTTGAGCTGCCTCTGGTAATTTGCGACATCCAGCGTGGCGGCCCCTCGACTGGTTTGCCGACAAAAACCGAGCAGGCCGATCTCCTCCAGGCTCTCTTCGGCCGTAACTCCGAAGCGCCGGTTCCCGTTCTCGCGCCCGCAACGCCAGGCGACTGCTTCTGGATGGCCCTCGAAGCCAGCCGGATCGCCATTAAATACATGGTGCCAGTGATCGTGCTTTCCGACGGCTATCTAGCCAACGGTGCCGAGCCATGGAAGATTCCGGAGCTTTCCGAATTGCCGGAAATCCCGGTGCATTTCGAAACGAATCCCGAAGGCTTCACGCCGTATCGCCGAGATCCGCAGACGCTCGCGCGCCCGTGGGCGGTTCCCGGCACGCCCGGCCTCGAACATCGCGTCGGCGGCCTCGAAAAGCAGGACGTTACCGGAAACGTGAATTACGAGCCGCTGAACCACGAACACATGGTTCGCACGCGC
>DATEME010000681.1:0-1070 GCA_035275865.1 Candidatus Acidiferrales bacterium
ATGTTGGACCAGGGGCGAGATAATCTCCTTTGGTGCGCCGATGTCGGTGAGGGCGTTGGCGACCACGAAGGCCTTGAGGCCCGTCAGCGCTTCGAACGGCACCTGCGCGACTTCGTGCTTGTCGAGTTCCTCGATATCGACACCGCCGCGATGGGTGAGCGTCATCGTCGGTGCGCGGTAGTGCGTTGAATCGGTAATTGCGAAATATACCTCGTGCTCCGCGGGGACTCCGCTCTCGAAGGTGACGCCGTTGGCCTTAACTCGCGCATTGCCATGCTGGTGCTCGATGAAGTAAAGCCGCTCCTTCTCCTTAAGTGCGGTCTTGAGGTCGCTTGCCCGTCCAATCAGGCCGGCCTTGCCCTTCTTGCCGACGCCACCGCGAAAGACCGGTTTTATGAGAATGAGCTTGTGGCGGTCGATGAGGTCCTGGATCTCGTCCTCGGTTGCACCCGGTCCGAGTACTTCGGATGTGGGAAAGTCCACGTGCTTGAGCAGTGGCGCACCATAAAGCATCCCGGTGATGTTCATCTTTGAGCTCGCCCCTAAATCATTCGCGACAGTAGGATCAGCACGAGGGTGACGGTGATTGCGCCGCCGATGCGGGTCGCGATCTGCGCGAACGGCATCAGTTGCATCCGGTTTGCCGCCGTGAGAATTGCAACGTCGCCAGTGCCGCCCTGGCCGCTGTGACAGGCGTTAATGATCGCGGCCTCTATCGGATACATATTCAGCCAGCGCCCGACCACCGCTCCGGTGGCCATCAGCGTGGCCACCGTGCTGACGATGGTGATCAGGTTCGGCAGATTGAATGCGGCTACGAGTTTGTCCCATGGGGTCATTGATACGCCGATGGCGAACAACAGCGGATAGGTGACCGCGGTAGAGAAGAATTTGTAGACAACGAACCCGCCCTGTTGCAGGTGCGGCGACACCGCGTGAGTGAGCTTGGCGAGCACGGCAAGGAACAGCATGGCGACCGGCGCGGGCAGTCCGAACAGGCGGTGGCACATGATGCCCAGAAGATAGAGCGTTATTGCCGTGAGGCCCGCAGCCGCTACGGTTGCGACATC
>DATEME010000682.1:0-3048 GCA_035275865.1 Candidatus Acidiferrales bacterium
ACGCCGCAGGAGATGTTCCCCGCCTACGACCCTATTAACGGCAAACGCCATCTCGCGGAGCTTGACCCCGAGGTCTTCGATCCGGCGTCGGGCAAAATGGTCATCACTTATCAGACGTATATCGTGCGTACGCCCAGGCACACGGTGCTCATCGATACCTGCACCGGCGAGGACAAAGGCTATCCGCCGCCGATGGACTTTCCGAAACAGCCCTGGCTCGACGGTTTTGCGGCCGCGGGCCTGCGCTTCCAAGACATCGATTATGTGTTCTGCACGCATCTGCATATCGACCATTGCGGCTGGAACACGGTGCTGCGCGAGGGACGCTGGGTGCCGACATTTCCGAAAGCCAAATATATTTTCCACAAAGGCGAATATGCCGCCTGGGAGGAATCGACCAAGCGCGGCGAAACCCGCGCCGGCGGCGGCGGCAATGTGTTTCGCTACAATTGCCAGCCGATCGTCGAAGCCGGCCAGGCGCTGCTCGTCGACGACGGCTATCAGCTCGACGATACGTTTTGGCTCGTGCCGACGCCCGGCCATTCGCCCCACCATTGCTGCGTCAATATCCGCTCGCGCGGACAGCACGCGGTCGTGATCGGCGACCTCATGCACCACACCTTGCAATGTCGCGAGCCCGATTGGTCGACGATCTTCGACTGGGATCCGGCGCAGGCCGCGCGGTCGCGGCGAAAGTTTCTCACCGAGATCGCCGGGACCGGCAAATATGTTTTGCCGATCCATTTTCCACATCCGACGACGGGGCTCATCGAGACCGACGGCGCACGGTTCAGGTACAAGTTTGTGCGATAAGCAATATCTCCTCGGATCGCTGGGCCATATGAGCGATCGGAGCCTTGTGAGGAGAGTGACCATGCTCTATTGCATCCGAATGGATGTGCGGGTGCCGCACGCTCTCGCTCCAGAGCAGCTTGAGCGGCTGAAGGCTCAGGAGAAGGCGCGCGCGCAGGAACTGCAGCGCGACGGCAGGTGGCGGCACCTGTGGCGTGTTGCGGGGCAATACACAGCATCTTCGACGTCGCGGACCATGACGAACTGCACGCGCTTTGCCGATAATAGGGCCGTAGTCGGGGAACATCTCGCGCGCTAGCGCGCATTGCTAATAGAGGAACCGGCCAAAGGTAGGCCGAAAGGAAGCTGACCAAGCACTAAGCGCGCGAAGCCTTGAAGCGTGTGGCAGCCGGTGAGCCGCTGCGCGAGATCGCATTAAGCTACAACGTCGATCACTCGACGATTAGTCGGCTCAAGACCCGGTACGCTGCGGAGGCCTGACCGAGCCGGGGGCTTGTTTCTTCGGGCGTGACGATTTCCCCGGCGGGCCTTGGGTAAACCGACGGGTCACTTTCTTTGGGCCAGTACATTCGCGGCATTGCCTGCGGGTGCGGGTAGCCAGTTGCTTTCCTTATCTGCGCCCGGCGTGTCTTTCTGGACGCAAAATGTCGATTGATCCGGTGGTCTTTTGGGTAAGTCGCGATATTTTTGGGGCGTGACCTAGGAATCGAAATCGTGAGCGCTAACGCCATTTATCTGATAACGATCTGGGCCATCCCAGTGATTATCGCCATTACCTTTCATGAAGCTGCGCATGGCTTCGTCGCCTATCTTCTTGGCGACGACACCGCCTGGCGGCTTGGACGCGTCAGCTTCAATCCGCTAAAGCACGTCGATCCGTTCGGCACGATCCTGTTACCCGGCGTTCTGCTTCTGCTGCGCTCGCCGTTCATATTCGGCTATGCCAAGCCAGTGCCGATCAATTTTCGCGCTCTCCGCTGGCCACGCCGCGACATGGTGCTGGTCGCGGCAGCGGGACCGGCCATGAACATCGCACTCGCTGTTGCTGCGGCCCTGGCCTTCCCCATTGTCGGTTATCTACCCGCCACCAGCGCACAATGGCTGGTGGATAACTTAAAGAATGCATTGATTATTAACGTGGTGCTAGCGGTGTTCAATTTGTTTCCGCTGCCACCTCTCGATGGAGGGCGCATTTTGGTCGGGATTCTCCCGAAGGCCGCCGCCGCGTCTGTCGCGCGGCTGGAGCCATACGGGCTCGCAATCCTGATCGGTCTACTCATCGTGTTGCCGTTGGTAGGCGCTCAGCTGGGTATCGACCTTGACGTGGTTTCACGCGCCCTCGCCATTTCGACAGGCGCCATTATCGAGGCGATACTTCATATCACCGGCAACATTTAGCTAATCCATACGCGTGCTTTATTGCGCTGCATGCATCGTAGCGAAAGCACTCGGCCGCGAAATTCCATCCACGCTGCTCGCCCACGCCGACGAGGTCATCGAATAAGCGGATGCCTTGATTGCTCACAGCCGCTTGTGGCACTTCTGCGACATAGCGAAATTGCGGATGGACTTCCGCTTTCGGTGGAAGAGCGGTCGTGCAGCGGATATCACTGCAAGCCCAAAGCCTTGCGATCGACACTGAGCCCGATCTCGACGCGCTTCTGAACTAGCGACGTCTTGGCCCCAGGGGCCTCCTGCGGCCAGCTCCAATCGTAAGAAACTTGACATTTCGACACGATTTTCCGCCTGCCTGTCTTTGCGGCGAGGAAGACGGGCTGGCTCGAAGCTTCGTAGGCGGACGGCTTGGGATGGGGGTGGGATAGTCCGGGAAGAACAGGGTCGTGCTGAACCCTGCAATGCTGGTGACCTCCCCCCTTTCAGGGGGAGGTATGGACCCTCGCACAGCCATTGTGCCGCGTTGCCCGCCGGAGCGATGCGGCCTACATCGACGCAATGCTGATCCAACGCTTTGTTCTCCTCGCCGCCCTGTGCGCCCTTGCCTCGCCCGCCCTGGCGCAGCCGGACCCGGCGGCCGACTACCCCAATCACCCCGTGCGCATCATCGTGAGCACATCGGCCGGAGGCGGGGTCGACACGATGACCCGCATCATCGGCGCGGCGCTCCAGGAGAAGCTTGGCCAGCCCTTCGTCATCGAGGACCGCGGCGGCGGGGGCGGCAATATCGCGGCAGAGGCGGTCTATACCGCCGACCCCGACGGCTATACCCTGCTCGCG
>DATEME010000683.1:0-4157 GCA_035275865.1 Candidatus Acidiferrales bacterium
GGCGAGATTGCACGCGCTCAGTACGCGATCAATCAAGCCCGCGAGCAGGAGCAATTTACGAACGGCCAAGTGCTGACGGATGTGCGCGACGCTTACGAAAGCGTTCGTTCGAACGATCAGATCGTGAGCCTCTACCGCTCCGGTTACCTGCAGGAAGCCCAGCAGGATCGCGATATCAGCGAGTACGCATACCGGCGCGGCGCGGCAAGTCTGCTGGATTTTCTGGATGCAGAGCGCAGTTATCGGGCAACGCAGTTGGGTTACAGGCAGTCGCTCGCGGCTTATTTGTTGGCGCTTGAACAGCTTCGCGAGGCCGTGGGCACAAGGAGCCTGCCATGAGGATCAGCCTGCGATTGCCGAAATGGAGAGCAATCGGATTAGCCGCGATTTTCGCCGGCGCGTGGACGTTCGGCGGATGCGGTTCAAGTCAGCAGGGCAAAATGACCTCTTATTCGTCGCAAGCTTCAAAATCGGCGACGCCGGAGCTTTTCACGATACCGCAGGATCAGATGTCGCACGTGCAGGTAGTGGCCGTCCAGCCAACGAAGTTAACGCGTACGCTGCGGCTCACGGGTTCCGTGGAGTACAACGCGTTTGAGACGACGCCAGTGGTGAGCCAAGTCGGCGGGCCGGTGACGCGAATTCTGGTCGTGCCCGGCGATCACGTAAAGCAGGGACAGCCGATGCTCGAGGTGAGCAGCCCGGACTACTCGCAATTACTTGATACATATCTGAAGGCGGCGGATGCTTCCCGGCTCGCGGATCGAAACTACTCGAGGGCGCAGGATCTCTACCAACATCAGGCGCTTGCCGAGCGCGATTTGCAGCAGGCTGAAAGCGATCGAGATCAGGCACGAGCGGATCTGGATGCGGCCGACCAAGGGCTGAAAATCCTCGGCGTAAAAAATCCGGCCGATCTATCGAAAGCGCCGGCGAACGCGAACATTCCGGTGCTGGCGCCGATTAGCGGCGAGGTGGTCGAGAGGCTGGTCTCGCCAGGCCAGGTCTTGCAAGCAGGGCAAACGCAGGCATTCACAATCTCGAACATGGGCACGGTGTGGGTGCTGGCAAACGTCTATCAGAGCTATCTCGCTTACATACATACCGGCGACAACGTCGTCGTACAGACAGATGCGTATCCGGACACATTTCACGGAAAGATTTCTTACATTTCGCCGGCGCTGGACCCTAACACGCGAACCCTGCAGGCTCGCGTCGTGGTCGATAACAAGGGAGAAAAGCTGAAGCGCCAGATGTATTGCACCGTGGTTGTGACAGCTGGAACGGTGAACAACGCGATTGCCGTGCCTGATGCGGCGGTTCTCCGCGACGATGAGAATTTGCCGTTCGTATACGTAGAAAGCGGGACGAACCAGTTTGGCAGGCGTTCCGTCCGAATCGGCGAGAGCACCAACGGCGAAACGCAAATCCTGAGCGGGCTCTCGACGGGCGATAAAGTCGTGGGCAACGGCAGTTTATTCCTGCAGTTTGCCAATTCACTTCAGCAGTAAGGTGGCCGGATTCAGATGATTCATCGGATCGTTCAATTTTCTCTGCGCCAGCGCTTCCTGATCCTGATGCTGGTTGTGTTCATCGCGATTACAGGAGCCGTTTCGTTTCATCACATGCCCGTGGACGCTTACCCGGACCTTGCGCCGCCCATGGTGGAAATCATCACGCAATGGGAAGGGCACGCGGCGGAGGAAGTGGAGCGCCTCGTGACGCTGCCCACTGAAATCGAAATGAACGGCGTGCCTAAGCTCTCCGTGATGCGTTCGATTTCTCTTTACGGGCTTTCTGACGTAACCCTGACTTTTCAGGAAAATACGGACGACTATTTTGCGAGGGAGCTCGTCTATCAGCGCCTCACGGAAGTCAGTTATCCCTCTGGCGTGACGCCGAGTGTTGCGCCGCTTTCGAGCCCTTCAGGGCTGGTTTATCGCTATGTGATTGAGAGTCCCGACCGGAGTCCGCAGGAATTGAAGACCTGGGAAGACTGGGTGATCTCGCGAGAGTACAAACAGGTGCCCGGCGTGGCGGACGATTCCGGATTCGGCGGGACCGTCATGCAGTATCAGGTGCTGCTCGATCCGGCGAAGCTTTACAGCTATCACGTAACCGTTCCGACGATCGTTCAGCAACTGAGCGTAAACAATTCGAATGCGGGCGGCGGCTTCTTTTCGCAAGGCGGGCAGTTCTACTACGTCCGCGGACTGGGGCTGCTGAGCGAGTTGAAGGATATTGGGGACGTAATCGTCGGATCGCAGAACGGCGTGCCTGTTCGCGTGAACGACGTCGGCGACGTAACGATCGGCAACGCGCCGCGACTCGGCGAATTCGGCTTCAACAGGACGGATGACGCAGTGGAAGGCGTCATCATGATGCTGCGGGGCGAGCAGACGCAGAATGTGCTGAAGGGCGTCGAAGCGAAGACCGAGCAGCTGAATGAGAGCATTCTGCCGCCGGACATCAAGGTCAGGCCGTTTTACGACCGCAGCGATCTTGTCGCGCTGACGATTGACACCGTCGAGCACAACTTGATCGTCGGAATGGCGCTCGTGCTGATCGTTCTGATGTTTTTCCTCGGCAACGTGCGCGCCGCGGTGATCGTTGCGCTCACGATTCCGCTGGCGCTGCTGTTCTCATTTATTTTTCTGCATTTGCGCGGCGTGGCCGCCAATTTGCTTTCGATCGGCGCCATCGATTTCGGCATCATTATCGACGGCACGCTGGTGATGGTGGAAAACATCTTTCGCGAGATCGGCGCGCGCGAAGGACAGCAATACAACCTGCAAGAGGTGCTTCTTGCGGCCGCGCACGATGTGGACCGCCCCATTTTTTATTCGGTTGCCGTGATCATCGCCGGATATCTTCCGATTTATGCATTGACCGGGCCTTCCGGAAAGCTCTTCCAGCCGATGGCCGATACGATGGCGATCGCGCTCGTGGGCGCGCTGATTCTGACGCTTACGTTCGTGCCGGTGATGTGCGCGTACTGGTTCAAGCACGGTGTGCGCGAGCGCGCAAACAAGCCCTTCGAGTGGGTGAAGCGCCGATACACGCGTCAACTGGATTGGTGCCTCGATCATCCCAAAAGCACCGTCACCGGCGCGCTCGTCATCTTCGGGCTGACGTTGCTGCTTGTGCCCTTTATCGGCGGCGAGTTCATGCCGCATCTGGATGAAGGCGCCCTGTGGATACGCGCCACGATGCCCTACACAATTTCGTTCGAAGAGGCGAGCAAGCTTTCTCCGGAAGTCCGCAACCTGCTGCTGACTTACCCAATGGTGACCGACGTTGGATCGGAGCTTGGACGTCCCGACGACGGCACGGACGCAACCGGATTTTTTAATGACGAGTTTTACGTCGGCTTGAAGCCCTACAACGATTCTTCGTGGAACAAAGGGCCGATTCACACGAAGGCCGACCTCACCGAGGATATTCAACGGGGACTTCAGGCGTATCCCGGGATCATTTTTAACTTCACGCAGCCGGCAGAAGACGCCGTGGACGAAGCGCTGACCGGGCTCAAAAGCGCGCTTGCCGTGAAGATTTATGGTCCTGACTTGAACGTCCTGCAAGATCGCGCCGTCGAAATCAAAAAGAGGCTCGCACAGGTTCCAGGCTTTACGGAACTGACGGTCGTGCGCGAACTCGGCCAGCCGAGCCTGCTAGTCGATGTGGATCGAGACAAGATTGCGCGATATGGCGTGAACGTGGCGGACGTCGAAGCGGTAGTCGAAGCGGCTGTCGGCGGGCAGGCCGCCACGCAGGTGATCCAGGGCGAAAAGCTGTTTGATCTCGTGGTGCGCATGAAGCCCGAGTTCCGCGAAAACGCGAAGGAGATCGGCAATTTGCTCGTCGGCACGCCTTCGGGACAGCAAATTCCGCTGAGCTCGGTGGCGAACATTCACGAAGCGAGCGGCGCGTCCTTTATTTATCGCGAGAATAATTCGCGCTACATCGGCGTGCAATTCAGCATCGAAGGCCGCGATTTGGAAAGCGCGGTGCGAGACGGACAGCGCTCCGTCGCGGATATCCAGAGATCGTTGCCCGCCGGTTACCGGTTGGAGTGGGGCGGCGAGTACAACGAATATCTGGAAGCGCGGCACCAGATGGAGTTGATCGGTCCGCTTGCGCTGCTGCTGATCTTCATG
>DATEME010000684.1:0-3032 GCA_035275865.1 Candidatus Acidiferrales bacterium
GGTGAGCAACGCCGCAGCAGGAATCACGATGGCGTTCTGCACGGTTTGCGCAACGATATTTACGCGTGCATTCGCGCCCGGCTTTAGCTTGTCGCCGGGGTTCTGCGCCTGAACCCACACCTCCACCGTTGTGCTGGCCGGGTCGAGCGCAGGGCTGACCAGCGTAACCTTGCCTTGGAGCGGTTTGGTTGCGCCGGTCGATGAGATCGTGGCGCTATCGCCCGTTTTCAGGCGCGAGGCCTGATCCTGCGAGATGTGTGCGCGCGCAACAATCGAGGAAAGGTTCATCACGGTAAGGATGGGCTGGCCGGACGGAACCGTTTCGCCCGCGAAATAAGGGCGATCCGTCACCACGCCGTCGATAGGGCTTGCGATCCTGGCGTAGCCCAATTGCGCTTGCGCACTGGTGACACGACCCTTGGCAGCATTTAATTGTCCTTCGGCGGCCTTCAAGTCGTACTGCTTTTGCGCCGAATCATATTGGTTCTGCGCCTGCGTGAGGGCAATCCGGGCGTCCTCGACATCCTTTTGCGAGACGGCGCCCTGTTTCAACAAGCTCTGGCGGCTGTTGTAAACGTTCTGCGCCGCATCGAATTGCTGCTTGGCGAGCGTTAACTGCTGCTGAGCGTTTTGCAATGCCGTTTGGTAGGCCGCCTGGGCTTGCTCATAGCCGCCCTGATTTTCCGTCACCGCGCCTTGCAGCGGCTGGCTTTCGAGCTCCGCAAGGGTTTCGCCCGTGTGAACCCGGCTTCCGCGCTGGACGTAGAACTTCTTTATCGGCGCGCTCACCTGCGGCACGATGGCCGCCTGATCGATGGGATATAGGACCGCGTCCGCGCTCACCACTTGTTCGATTGGTTGCGTTTGCGCCGTCGCAGCCTGCACGGTGACGGTGGGCGCCGGCTCGCCCTCCTGGTTGGAAGAGCACGCGCCCAGGAACATCGCAAAAGGGATCGCGGCGATGGCGAAACTGCGGATGTGAGTCGGTCTAAGCGCGTTCATTTTTAGAATGGCCCCGTAAGCGTCTGCAAGGTGGCGATCGCTACGCGATAATGCAGTTCCATGTTGGAGTAGTTCGTGCGCGCCTGTATCAAAGTGTTCTCCGCGTCCACTACTTCCGTCGCCGTCGATTCGCCCGCTTGATACCGAAGCAGTGTAAGCCGCAAGCTTTCCGCCGCGTCGTCGGCTGCTTGCCGGGCCGTATCCATCGACCTACGCGACACAGAAGCATCGTTGTAGTAGGCGTAGAGATTCGCCAGGTTGCGGCGCTGCGTTTCGCTGAGCTGCACGCGCGCCTGTTCGCGGTTTGTCTCGGACTGGTGCAGCTTGCTGCGTAATGTTCCCCAATCGAATACCGGTATGGTTACGCCCGCCGTGACGAAATAGCCCAAATTCGGGACGGGGCCCACGTCAGGAAATGCCGAGACTACACTGTGCAGTGCAAAAGCGTTTGCCTCAATGCCGTAGTCCATTTCGACGCTGAACGACGGCAAAAACGCGCCCTTCGCGGATGTCACGTCCACATCCGCCTCGCGCAGAGCTTCCATTGCGGCGTGCAAGTCAGGATTGTTCTTCCCGGCCATATCTTGCATCTCACTGAAGCCCGGCAGCGCAGGCGGCGTATCGAGGTCATCCACGACCGTGAAGTTCTCATTCAGGGTGGGGAAGAGCAGGACGGCTAGATTCAGTCGCGCATCCTCCATCGCCAGGTTTGCCTGATCGAACGCCTGCTGCTGCTGCTCGAATTGGACCTGTGCTTTCAGCACGTCGGCGTGGGCCACCAGCCCGTGCTGCTCCTGATCTCTCGTAATATTCAAAAAGTGCTGCGATTCGTTTAGCGCTTCCTGCGCGCCGGCATAGTTGCGCTGCGCAGTGGCGAGGCTGTAGTAGCTGTTCGTAACCGTCACGGCCAGACCGCGCTTCGCAATTTCGGCCTGGGCATTTGCCAGCGCCTCCGCCGCTTTGCTGTGTTGATATCCGGATCCAAGATAAGTCGTCGGCGAGAGGTCTTGTTTGAAGACGCCCCAGGCGCGATAGACGTGCACGCCGTCATTCGTCACGAATCTTCCCGAGGAGATTTTGCCGTTGCCCTGTGTGCCGAGATATTGCGAAACCGCGCTCGCCTGCGGCAGCATCGCATTGCGCGATTGCAAGGCATCTTCGCGTGCGTTCTTTGCTGCGCTGACTGTGCTCAGGTATTGCGCGTTGATTTTTTGCGCCCGCGCGATCGCGTCCGCTAGGGTGATTGTGACGGGCGCCTGGGTCGGCCCGCCGGGCTGCTCGAGTTGCACTGACGGCTGCGGAGCCTCGTTCGTCGCCGGAGGCTGTTCCGCCTCGTTTGTTGCAGGAGCCTGCTGCGCTGTCGCGGGCCACGCCACTAATGTGAACGCCAACGCGCTTGCGAAAAGGCACGCCGATACTATCGATGAATGTCTCATGAATATTCCTCCGGATGCCCTCGCCCGCGGGGATGAATGCTGTCGTTGAAGGCGCGCCGCGATGTTGCAAACGGCGGGCGTCCCACAACGCACGAAACGCCCGCCCGTATGCGACTGCTAGCGTTTAAAGATCAATACGGTGAAGCTTCCCGGGACCATTGTCCGGCGGGCGAAACCTCTACCGCCTCCTCGCGCTTCGCCTCCGCGTCCGGCCTGTCCGCCTGCGGCAGGCGCAGGAGCTTCCGCCGTGGGCTGAGGAGCTGCCGTCTCGAACTGCGCGCTCACGGTATAAATCGTGTGATCGCCATAGTCGATCGCCATCGTGCGCGCGCCGCCCGTTGTGGGAATCGTATCCACCAGCGTGAACTTATCCGGCGAATCCTCGTGCGCCACCGTGATGGCGCCGTCGCCGCTGCCCGTCGAAGCGAACGCGAATCCCGTGCCCGGATCGAACCGATTCGCATCCACGCCGCCGGGAATAGGAACGTTGCCGACCACTTTGCCGTTCGTCCCATCGACGAACGCCATCATGTTGTTGTGGCAGCCGACCACGAGCCGTTCGTGCTCGGTATCGATCGCCAGCCCTGACGGCGA
>DATEME010000685.1:0-2949 GCA_035275865.1 Candidatus Acidiferrales bacterium
TCACATGGACGCCGAGGAGATTCTCGAACGCGCGCAGAGGATCGATCCCAATATCACGCGCGTCACGGTGTATCGCACGATGGACTTGCTCAAGAATCACGGTCTCATCGACGAACTCGATCTTCTGCACCTGCGCGGTCATCGCCACTATTACGAAAGCCACGGCCCGCGCGATCACATTCACGTAGCCTGCGTTCGCTGCGGAAAAGTTCGAGAATTCGAATCTCAGCTCTACGAGGATTTAAAGTCTCAGATTGCGGACGATCTCGATATCGAAATCACCGTCACGCGCACGGAGGTTGGCGGCCTTTGCAAAGATTGCCGCGACGGCAAGCCGGCAGCGAACCCCGTTGCCAACGCCTCCAGAATCGGCTGATTGGCCGGGATCGCGAGCGTCTCTATTTGGTGACGCCCGCATCTTGCCGGCGTTCTCCGGCTTTACGCGAATCGATGCCTAGGATTGCGGCGTGCTCTCCTGAAAATATTCCTTCGCGGTCTCGATATCCCGCAAAATCTGCTCCTTCAACTCTTGCGGGCCCGAAAACTTCTTCTCGTCCCGAATACGCGCACGGAAACGAATCGCCATCGGCCCGCTCGTCAAATTGCCGTTGAATCCAAAGAGATGCGTCTCAATTGCCAGTTTCGCGCCATCGAACGTGGGCCGCATCCCGACATTCGTCACCGAACGATATTCCGCGCCGCCAACGGCCGTTTCCGTCGCATACACACCCAGCTTCGGCAGCATCTCCTGCTCGGTCGCAAGATTCAGCGTCGGCACCACGAGCTTGCGGCCAAGCCCGGTTCCCGTGCGAATTTCACCCTCCAGCGCAAACGCTCGCCCCAGCATGTCCGCCGCCTCATCCATCCGTCCGTCGCGCACCGCCGCACGAATCGCCGAACTGGAAACCACCTCGCGCTTGCCGCCGATTTCCTCATAAACGGGCGCCACAATCTCAACTTCAAAGCCAAGCCGCGCGCCCAGCTCGCGCAATAGGTTCACATTGCCCGCCTGCCGATGGCCAAAACGAAAATTCTCTCCCACAAACACGCTGCCCGCGCGCATCGTATTCGCCAAAAAAGCCTCGGCAAACTCCTCCGGCGAAAGCGAAGCAAGCTCGCGGTTAAATCGCGCCACCAGCACAGCGTCCATTCCGGCGCCTTCGAGACGCGCGAGCCGCTGATCGATGGTTTCGAGTAACGCCGGCGCCTCCGCCGGCCGCAACACCTGTGCAGGATGCGGATAAAACGTGAGCACAGCGCTCATCCGGCCCGCAGCGTGGGCATTCGCGCATACGCGCCTCAAGATGGCCTGGTGCCCCACGTGAACGCCGTCGAAATTCCCGATCGTCACGGCCGTCTGCTTCCGCGCCGCGCCGAATCGCTCAACCCATTCTTCAGTCGACCAAGTCTTCGCGATCGCCATCAGCCTCGCACCTCAAAGCTCAGTCCGTCGTAAGCGAGCCGCACATGTTCCGGCAATCGCGAATTCGTCTTTTCGTGCCCCAGATCGTGCGCGATATGCGTGAACCACGCCCGCTTCGGCTTCAACTCTTCCACGAGCGCGAGCGAATTGGCCACCGTCGAATGCATCACGTGTGGCGCATCGCGAAGCGCGGAAAGCACCAGATCGTCCAACCCCGTCAAAAGCGCCTTCGAGCTTTCCGGGACGGAACTGAAATCCGTCAGATACGCCGCATCGCGAATGCGAAAGCCAAGAACGCCCGTCGGTCCATGCATCGCCGGCACCGGCAAAATCTCTACTCCACCAAAACGAATCGGCCCATCGATCTGGCGAACGTCCACCGACGGGACCGTGGCTCCCATTGGCGCCTCGCGAAATACATAATTAAATTGCTCGCGCAGCCGCTCCAAGGTTTCCTCACTGCCGTAGAGCGGAATGGGCGCCCGCTGATGAAAATTGAACGGGCGAATGTCGTCCATGCCCATGATGTGGTCCGCGTGCGCATGCGTGTAAATCACAGCGTCAAGCCGGTCCAGCTTCGCCCGTAGCGCCTGAAAACGAAAATCGGGCGTCGTGTCGATCACCACGTTGTGCCCCTTCCAAGCGAGCAGCGCGGACGCACGCGTGCGTTTGTCGCGCGGATCGCTCGATTCGCACACCGCACAGTGGCACCCGAGCGTCGGCACGCCCATCGACGTCCCCGACCCCAATATTGTCAGTTGAATCGCCGCCATGAACTCACAGGGAGGTTAATCAGCGCTAAAAAATACAGCGAGAACAGAAATTTTCGTCATCCTGAGGCTCGTCCGCGAAGCGGCGAGCCGAAGGACCCCTCTTCGCTTTTAAAATGTCGCGCGCACGCGATCAAGCGCGTCTCACCCGCTGGTCTTCATCTTCTTTTTCGCCATCGCGTCGGCAGCAGCCTTCGAAATCTCCATGAACGTCAGCTTCAAGCTCCCAAGCACTTCAACCAGCAGATCCGAATCGGCCTTCGCTAGATTGCCCTTCGTCTTTTCGCGCAACACGTCCAGCATATCGATCATCTCGCGCGCGCCCTCGATATCCACAAGCGGCTGCCCCGTACGCGGATCGGCCATCCCGCCGAGCATCGCTGCCGCATTTCGCGTAAGAAAATCCACCAGCATCTGGAAGCTTCGCGACGCAGGAATCGCGTCAGCTTCCTCTTCCGGGACCGCGCCCGCGGGCGCATTCGTTCCATCTCCGCTTTTCGCAGGCGCGGACTTGGCTTGCTCGGCCGCCTTTTTCGTCGCCAATTCCTCTTCGCGCCGTTCCTGCTCCACCGCATCCTGGCGCAATTCGCCCTGCTCCGTAAAAAGCCGGCGGTCAACTACCTTGAAGCCCTCATCCTTCTGTTCAGCCACGGATTCCCCTCGAATCGAAGTAACTTCCACTAGAATCTTGAACTTTCCGTCTGTAAATCAGTCTAGCACCCGCCTCCGTGCTATCACAAGGCACCGACGCAAACA
>DATEME010000686.1:0-1358 GCA_035275865.1 Candidatus Acidiferrales bacterium
GATGATCCGCAAGACCTCGGAAGTCGCCGTCTGCTGCTCCAAGGCCTCCTTTTCAGTGCCGGCACGTCGCGATACCTCGTCCCGCAATGCTTGATTGGCGGCAGCAAGCTCCGCGGTGCGCATTTCCACCCGACGATCCAACTCCGTATGCGTTCGACGCAGATTTTCCTCGATCGTTTTTCGCATCGCGACATCGGCACTGAGCGCTAAGCTTGGAACGCTGACGCTGATCAAAAACACCAGTACCGAAAGAGATGCGTCGTTGAGGCTGGCGGGCGCGAATGGTTCTGCGGCTGAAAGCGTTCCCCAAATCGAAAAGCCGGCGAGGATAAACGATGCGATCGCCGTATCGCGGGGGCCGCGGCGCAATGCGGCCCACAACAGCGGTAAGACGGCAAGAAAGCCCAATGTGTCCGGGTGTTGCGACTGTTTGAATAAAGGATTGAACGCAATAAATCCGACGGCGACAGCCAAGGAAATGACAGCGGCAGATTTGGTCAACTCGGTGCGACGGAATGCGCGCGCATCGCTCAGCGCGCAAAGGACGACGAGCGGCGTCACAACGAGTGCGCCGATCATGTCTCCCAACCACCAGGTAAGCCAGATATTGGCAAAATTGGCCCACTCCGCATAACCCGCAATTACCAAAGTGGTGATTCCCACAGTAGCGCTGATTGGGGTCGCCAACACGACGCAAATGACGGCGAATTTTGCCACTGTATTGGGAGTCGAAAATGTATCGGGTCCGTTGGACCAGACGTTCATCACGGCCGCGCCTACCAGCGCTTCAAGCGAGTTGCCGGTTGCAATCAAAATCGCGGTGCTCATTGAGCCGTTGGTGGTAGCATTGGCCATCATCGCGCCGAGGAATATTGCTGGCCAGGCTCGATATCCCCAAAGCAGGATCGCAGCGAGGGCAAAACCGGTCGGGGGCCAAATGGGCGAGGCACTGGGATGAATCAAGGCAAAGGCGAGACCGCTCTTTGCGAGGACGAAATATGCCAGCCCGATTCCGATCAGGCCAGCAATGTAGTTCAGTCCTCGCCGGAAGGTTGCCCGCGCGAAAATCGGATGTCGATCTGATACCGTCAAAGTCATCGTATAGGTGCCGGGGTTAATCCATATTTCGACAAGGCTTAGTTCGGATTGTTCGGATTGAGCAGCACGGCGACGAGGCGCACAGAGGGCACGAGCTCGTGAAGCAACCCGAGCCGCTGGCCGCTCACGGTTGAGCCTGTAGAGCCGAACACTCTTGATCGCTTTGCCCACGTCCTTAGTCTTGTTTATCTGCGCCAAAGATTTGTTCGTCGCAGCCATGATGGATCGGGCGGCCGGAAGCGGTCGTTGCCCGGTGTTAG
>DATEME010000687.1:0-11431 GCA_035275865.1 Candidatus Acidiferrales bacterium
GCCATTAGCATCTTCGGGGTTGTGCTTGTTTTCTTCGGGTATCAATCGCTTCCGGTCTGGCTTGGAGCGATTGCCTTCGCTGCCGGCGCGTTGGACCTCGTCGCAAGCTATTTTTATTATGCTGCGCTGAAGCGCGGTCAGACCTCGGACACGCTCGCGATCATGGGGGGCTTCTCCCCCGTCGCCACGGCCTTGTTCGCCCTGCTCTTGCTCCAAAATCAAATGAGCCGCACCCAGTTGATGGGCTTCGCGCTCATGACGCTCGGCGGTTTCGTCATGTTTTTTTCCGAAAAATTGCCGCTGAAGAGAATCCTCCCTCCGGTGCTGCTCGCGTCCGCCATATTCGGCCTCGTCAACGTGCTCGAGAAGTTCGTCTACAATCACACCAATTTCGTTACGGGCTACGTGTGGTTCGCCATAGGTACCTTCGTCGGATCGATGGCGCTGCTGGCCCGGCCGTCCTGGCGAACGCAGATTTTTACGGAATCCCACCAAAGCACGCCGCGCAATCGCTTCTGGTATTTCGTCAATCGCTTCACGGCTGGCTTGGGCTCCTTCCTCATCTTCTACGCTATCAGCCTCACGCACCCGGCGATCGTCAACGCAATTTCGGGCATTCGCTACGTCGTCATCTTCGTCGGCGCGTACATCCTCACAAAATTCAGGCCAGCATGGCTCAAAGAAGACTTCAGCGGCTGGCAACTTGTCACCAAGACAATCGGCACCTGCCTGGTAATCGCCGGCGTCGTCGTGGTCGGCCTCGCCGGAGGCAAAACCGCCGCCTCCGCTGCTTCCCCGCAACCCGATTCGTCCTCCCGCCTCGCGGTTCTGGCTGACACGACACAATGTCGACATGCAGCCGCCCTTTTCGTGGCCGTCGACGCGTAAAATGGCGTCTAACCCTCTTGCCGAATCATTTCAGCGGCCGAAAAGCCACAAAGGGGAGACGATCCATGCCCAAATCATGCTTCCAGACGAGCGAAACACGCCAAAAAGGCGTTTCTAATCGCAACTGCGAAAAATTAGAAATCGGCGTAAGTTATTGTAAACAAAGAGCAGTCCCCCGTTCTAATCGCAATTGCCAGCGCCTCCTCGCAGTCCTGGTTCTGGTACTAGCAACCGCCGCCGTCTCCGCCGCCCAAACCGCTCCAACCGCCGCGACCACAACACAAAAAGACCAAACGGACCTCTCCATCACCGTCTACAATTCGAATCTCGCCCTGGTCCGGGATGTCCGCAAAATCAACGTGCGCGCTGGCACGTTCCCGCTTCATTTCGAAGACGTCGCCGCCTCGATCAATCCAGCAACGGTTCATTTGCGCTCAATCACCGATCCCAGCAAGCTCAATGTCCTGGAACAGAACTACGAGTACGATCTCCTCGATCCTCAAAAGCTCCTGCAAAAGTACGTCGGCCGCGAAGTTACTCTCGTCCGCGCCGAGCAGGAATCCAACTCAACGAAGTACACAGAGACGAGGGCTCTTCTTCTTTCAGACAACAACGGCCCAGTCTGGAAGATTGGCAACGAGATCGTCACGGGCATGGCGTCCGATTCTTACCGTTTCCCCGATCTGCCCGACAATCTCTACAGCCGTCCCACACTCATCTGGACTCTCGACAACACCGGCGCACCAACTCAGACCATCGAAGCCTCCTACTTGACCACAAACATTCAGTGGAAGGCTGATTACGTCCTCACCGTCACCAGAGACGAGAAGAACGCCGACCTCGACGGGTGGGTCACGTTAACGAACAACAGCGGCGCCTCTTACGACAACGCCACGCTCCAACTTGTCGCCGGCCAAATCAACCAGGTCACTCCGCAGCGCGCCTACATGGAACTGGACAAGGCTGCGAACGCCGCCGCCGCGCCACCGATGACGCAAGAGAATTTCTCCGAATATCATCTCTACACGGTGACCCGTCGCACCTCGATCAACAACAACGAATCCAAGCAGGTCAGCCTTCTCGACGGCTCGAATATTCCCATCAACAAGACCTATGTCGTCGAAGCCCAGCCCTACTATTTCCGCAATCCGCAAGGGATCGGCAATCCGATACCCGAGCCCGTAATGGTCTATTACAACTTCAAGAACGACCAGAAATCCGGCCTCGGGATGCCTCTTCCCGCCGGCACAGTCCGTGTCTACCAGGCCGACTCAAAAGGCAACATCCAGTTCGCCGGCGAAGACAATATTCAGCACACTCCCAAGGACGAGGCGCTCCGCATCCATGTCGGCAACGCTTTCGACGTAGTCTGCGACCGCAAGGAGAGCGACTACAAAAAGATCGCCAGCAACGTCTACGAGATGGAGTATCAGATCACGTTGCGCAATCACAAAGACACTCCGGTTACAGTCGACGTCCGTGAGCCGATCGGCGGCGATTGGGAAGTCGAAAATTCCAATTTCCCGTCCACGAAACTCGACTCAACGACAATCAGCTTCGAAGTTCCCGTCGCCAAAGACGGCACAGCCACGCTCGATTACCGCGTCCGCGTCAAGTGGTAATTGAACATTGCGGGACAACGGCAAGTGAATAATTCAATCGCACGGCGACTCTAAACGTTCCCTGCTACAATCTCCGTGGAGTCGATCTTCGACGCAGGTGATCGCTGCGAAAGCCTATTTGAACCAACACTGGATCCCAGGGCGCTCGAGTCGCCCTGCCCTTGTGCACGCTTTCCGGCTTGCCGGAAAGAAGCCTTAAAGCAGGCGTAGGGCACCCACCTATTTGTGGGGTTCAGGGCCTAGTAGCGCACGGCGAAGCGGACGGCTCCGCTTCTTTTTTCGCCGAAGTCTGGCTGTTCCGGACAAATAGCGCGTATGCGTGTTCTCTTCATCGGTGACATCGTCGGGTCGCCCGGCCGCCGCGTCGTTCGCGAGCGCCTCGCGGACATCCTCGCCCAGCGCGAGGTCGATCTCTGCATAGCCAACGGCGAAAACTCCGCCTCTGGGTTTGGCATCACGCCGCGTCTTGCGCAAGAGCTGCTCGCCACCGGCATCGAAGTCCTCAGCGGCGGCAACCACATCTGGGATCGCCGCGAAATCATGGAATACCTTCCGCACGAGCCGCGCCTGCTTCGTCCGGCAAACTTCCCAGTCGGCTCGCCCGGATCCGGCGTCTACGTGGGAACGGCCAAGAACGGGGTCAAATACGCCGTAATCAACCTTCAGGGCCGCACTTTCATGATTCCCATCGACGATCCGTTTCGCACCGTCGAAGCTGAAATTGCTAAGCTCCCGCCAGATATCAAAGTGATCATCGTGGACATGCATGCCGAAGCCACATCCGAAAAGCTCGCCATGGGATGGAACCTCGACGGCAGAGCCTCCGCAGTCCTTGGGACGCACACTCACGTCCAGACTGCCGACAATCGTGTGCTGCCGAACGGCACGGCTTATATAACGGACGTGGGTATGACCGGCCCTCACGACGGCATCATCGGCATGGAACGAGGCCCCATCATCCAGCGTTTCCATGACGCACTGCCCATTCGCTTCACCGTCGCCGAAGGCGATATCCAAATGAATGCCGTTCTCCTCGATATCGACGAATCGACCGGCCGCGCCCGCAGC
Organism: Candidatus Acidiferrales bacterium; assembly: GCA_035275865.1. Taxonomy (GTDB): domain Bacteria; phylum Acidobacteriota; class Terriglobia; order Acidiferrales; family UBA7541; genus Palsa-295. The sequence goes on from DATEME010000687.1 coordinate 3,579, forward strand.
ATCGAACGTTTGAACTATCGCCTGGATTAGCTTTCCCGCGCAGCGTGCTGGTGCACCAGAAGCCTCGCCCCTGCAATCCGCAGGAACCAAAGCCCCAAAATGTGGTAAATAAACACATTCACGGGGCGTTATTTCGTAAGTGCACGTCCTGGACTCCGGCCAACTGCGAAAAGGCCTCGAGCATCTGATTTTTCATCCGCAGGGTAGAGCGAGGGGGTGAATGCGGGTCCGTGTTAAAAAGCCGCTCTGGGTTGCCGCGCTCGCGATGTCTTTCGCGGGCATTGCGCCGATTCCGGCCGCAGGCCAAAACCTCCACAACATGGTTTCTTCGGAGGGTCGAGTATTCCCTGAAGTGAACGGTGGCATCGTCGCCATGCGCGAAGACTCCGCCGGACGGCTCTACATCCTCGCGAATCCCGGACACACTCTGCAGATATTCGACGGGAACGGTTCGCTGCTTGGCCAGATTCCCGGGCCCGGTTCGCCACTCCTCAAATTCAGCTATGCAGTCGATTTCGATATCGCCGGCGATGGCGATATCGTCGTGGCTGATCGAGGCGCGAGTACTGTTTACACCTTCGCCCCGGACGGCTCGCTCAAATCCAAGGCCTCCGTCTTCGCTCCTACTTCCGTCGTAGCCCTCTCAAATGGCCAAATCGCTGTCACCACTCTGCGCACGGAACACCCCATCGAAATTTTCGACGAAAATGGCCGCTACGTTCGCGGATTCGGCGAGCCTCACGTGATTTCGAATCCCTCGCCGGACGAGGACGCCGCCGCACCGCCTCCTCCGCTCGCGGACACAGGCCGCATCATCGGTGATTCAACCGACAATCTGTATTTTGCTGTTCTCTCTCCGACCAATCCTCAGATTAAGAAATTTGACCGTTTCGGCTACGCCGCTTTTTCGACCAATGTCCCTTTCGAAGCCGATCTCCCGGGCGGCGAAGAGGATCGAGTGCAGGTGGGCTTTAATTTCACGCGACTCACAGCTTCCAGCCAACTCGGCAGTTGGACCACTCTTGGCAACACGGGCAGAGTCCGATTCGGTGTAAATGCCGGTTCAGGTTTGGCCAGCATGATGGCGCACCAGGACCTCACAGGCACTAAGACCGTAGCAGGCTCGCTGACGGCAGAAACTTCGCTTGAGGCGCCCAGTTTCAAGGTGGGCTCAGGCGGCACAGAAGGAGGCAGCGGGTCGAGCGGCGAAGGTTCGTCGGACCAGCAGGGTTCTGGATCGGGTAAGAGCGAGAACTCAGCAACCCTGAAATACTTTGCGCCGGGAACCTTTTCAAGCAGCAGCGATTTTTCCAGCAGCAATCCCGACGGCACTCCAGCGGCCGCCAGCACGCCCGCCGTGCCCATCAAGGATCCCACAAGCATTATCCCGACCACGGAGGACTACCTTACGGGAACACCTCAAGTAGGGCCGTCGACTGGAGCTGGCGTGGGGGGCTTTTCCAGCTATTATCTTGCCTCTTTGGGGCCTCGCCCCGGCGGCTACCAGCACACGCTTATTCGCCCAAGGGAATTGCCCCCGGGCTCGTTTGGCCGGGGTGAAAATGGAGGCGGCCCAGGTGCCGGTGCCGATGCGGCGCGCCCGCCCGCCGGTGCCACGCTGGGCCTCGCGACTCCAGGATCTCTGGTCACGGCTCCAGCGGCTTCGGTCACTGGTGCCGCCCCCGGCTCAGGCGGCGGTGCTACTGCGGGCGGTAATGGGACTAAGCCCACGTTCACACGGTTTGGTGCAAGCGATCTGGCATACGTCGGTAGCCTGCGCATTAACCTGGATCACCCGCGTCCCCCGGCACTCACAAAGAAGAAACTCACCGCGGTCGGCGTAGATCGCCAAACACAGGAATTCTGGGCCGCCATTGGGCCGGAACTCGTTCATTTCGACAAGTACGGCAACGCGATGGACACGTACTACATGACGACTCCCGAAGGCGCATTGCTTCAGATCGCGGCCATCGTGGTTGAACCACACCGTCTGTTGATCGGTTCGAGTTCCGGTGGCATTTATGATTTTGCTCGGCCCGATAAAATGGCTGTCGAGCGTTCCACGCAAGCGGGCGCAAAGGCCGAGAAAAATCCCACTCAGTAAACAATGGGCCCTTTTGAGAGCTCGTTCGCTGGCACGCAAGCGGGGAGATTCAAAAATGCCCTGTGGGGTTTTTCCACATGCTTTCCACAGCCATCTCGAGCAGCGCTCTGTGGAAACTCTCATCGACGCCTTGTTTTGCTGCGATTTATGGAAAGATTCTCGCGAATATTAGCCTTAAGCGCTCTGTGGAAAAACTGTGCAACACGTGTGGGATCTACGTAAAAATTTCGCGCAGTTTTCTCTTGCCGATCGCGCTTCGTTTAGGCAGAATCCCAACTCGCGTCTCTGGTCGTAACGGGCGTTCTCATACGCGAGCATTCATCAGTCGCACCGCTCCTGCGGCGCACAACCGGAAGACTCAAACAAATTAGTTGGCTAGCCGGAGGGTCCGGCTGGATTTCCACAACATTTCCACTCATGTGGAAATCGATGGGGCGGCTTTTTTCATGACACTTTGGGATAAAGTCCTACAGCACACCGAGCGCCGCGTCAATCCTCACAGTTTCGCCACTTGGTTCCGTCCTACCAGGCAGGAGCGCGCCGAAGACAACAAGTTGCTTGTGCGCGTCCCTACGCGCCTCTTCTGCAAGCGCCTGAAGGAGACCTACGGCGAGCTGATCCAGGCGGTTTTGGTCGAAATTGGCCGCCCCGATCTAATGATCGAGTTCATTTGCGCTGAGCCTGAGCCGGTTCCCGCGAATCCTCCCGTTCTCGCGCAGGCGAAGCTCGATTTTGACTCGGCCGCCAATCAGCTCAATCCACGCTACACGTTCGACACGTTCATCGTTGGCTCGTCGAACCAGTTTGCGCACGCCGCGGCCCAAGCCGTTGCCGAGACGCCGTCCAAGTCCTATAACCCGCTTTTCCTGTACGGCGGCGTGGGTCTTGGCAAGACGCACCTGATGCAGGCCATTGGCCACACGCTCAAGCGCCGCAATCCATCGCTGCGCCTGACGTACATCAGCGCCGAGAAATTCACCAACGAAGTGATCGCCTCAATCCGCTTCGAACGCATGCCGGCCTTTCGCGACCGTTTCCGCAATATGGACGTGCTGATGATCGACGATATCCAGTTCATCGCGCGCGCCGAGCGGACGCAGGAAGAGTTCTTCCACACATTTAACGCGCTTTACGATCAGCAAAAGCAGATCGTAATCTCGTCCGATTGTCCGCCGAAGGAGATTTCCTCCATTGAAGAGCGCCTCCGCTCGCGCTTCGAGTGGGGCTTAATTGCGGACATTCAGATGCCCGATCTGGAGACGAAAATCGCCATTCTCCAGAAGAAGGCCGATAACGAGCGCGTTCACTTGCCCGATGATGTAGCCGAGTTCATCGCGCGCTCAATCAAATCAAATATTCGCGAGCTTGAAGGCGCCCTGATTCGCCTGATGGCCTACGCCTCGCTCACCGGAGCTCCGGTCAATTTGCCCACCGCGCAACAGGTCTTGAAGAACATCCTCGAGACACAGGAAAAGAAGGTCACCATCGACCAGATTCAAAGGCGCGTCGGCGAACATTTCGGTTTGCGCCCGCAAGATTTAAAAATGCGCAGCAACTCCAAAATGATCGCCTTCCCGCGTCAAGTCGCCATGTTCCTCGTCAAGCAACTCACGTCGGCATCGCTGCCGGAAATCGGCAAGCAGTTTGGCGGCAAGCACCACACCACTGTGCTCCATTCGATCAATAAGATTGAGCTTCTTCGCCAGACCGACAAGGATTTGAACAAGACGATTACGCGCCTAATGGATTCATTCGGTTAGACTTGAATCGCCGAATTCCACTGCCTGTGCTTTTCGGCTGTGGATGCGTTGTGAATCGAACGTGAAAGTCAGCCGACCATTCAGTGTAGCTGGAATTATCCGCAGGGCGCAGTCAGTTTCGACAGGCAAGCTGGGCGCTCAAACGGAATAGAATGCAGGATTTAAGTCGCTTTCTAACTTATCCACAGGTGCGAAGAAGACGGCGGTTTTTCTTATCTTGCTTAGATGTAAAAAAGCAGTAGAGTAGCCGTTATAGTGTTTTAGAAAGGCGGGGCCATGAGTTCAGTCGCGCGGGATCTGGAAACCAAGCGTGGTGAGGGAACGCAAGCGATGGAATTCAGCGTAAAAAAGTTCGATCTGCTTCGAGAACTGGAACTCACACAGGGCGTCGTTGAACGCAAAACGACCATTCCCATCCTCTCCAATCTCCTTGTCGAAGCCAAAGGCAACGGCCTTTCGATCACCGCAACCGATCTCGAACTCAGTATTCGCACCTCCTGTGAAGCGCGCGTCAAAAAAGAGGGCGCTGGCACGATTCCTGCGAAGAAACTCTATGACATTGTCCGCCTGCTGCCGGAGGCCGAAATCAAATTCAAGCTGCTCGATAACCATTGGATCCAAGTCACCTGCGAGCGCAAGAACTACAAGCTCGTTGGTATGTCGAAGGAAAATTTCCCCGCGCTCCCCTCGTTTCCGGATGCAAACATAAAAATTCCCGCGGGCCTCCTGGGTAGCCTGATTGCAAAAACAACCTTCGCAATCTCAGCGGAAGAATCGCGTTACACACTTAACGGCGCGCTGCTGGTACTGAAACCCACATCTGTCACCATGGTCGCCACTGATGGCCATCGCTTGGCAATGGTCGAAACTGAGCACAAAACAGAAGGGTTCTCACAGGAAACGCGCGTTCTCATCCCGAAAAAAGCAATGACGGAAATCCAGCGCCTCGCCTCCGAATCAGGCGAGGATGCCGCCGTCGAATTCGCCCAGGACGAAAGTCATCTCTTTTTCCGTTTCGGCCAGCGCCTGCTAACCTCGCGTAAACTTACGGGTCAATTCCCGAATTACGAAGCCGTTCTCCCGCGCGATTCGAGCAAGACGCTCGTTCTCGAGCGTGGCGAGCTTCAGGACGCCCTCCGTCGCGTATCGCAACTTGCTGATCTGCGCACTCATGCTATCCGCTTTGTACTGGCCAAAGAAGGCGTGGAAATTTCCGCATCCAGCCCCGAATACGGCGAGGCCAAAGAAGCTCTCGACAAGGAATACGCCGGCGAGCCGATTACTATCGGCTTCAACGCACAATATCTTCTGGATTTTCTTGCGGCTGCTCCGGATGGTCCGATCAGCTTCGAAATGAAAGACGATCAATCCGCCAGTCAACTCCGCCCCATGGCCGACGAATCGAGCCGTTATCGCTACGTCGTCATGCCCATGCGCATCTGATCGAACAGCTGAATTGTGTAGCCGATAATGAGGCTATTCGTCATCGGTGATCGCAATTTTTCAGGAAAAATCCGCTTCGAATCCTTTTGCTGAACCCGCACTTTTGTGCGTCTATAAAACGGCTGTAATTCCCTGAAAAAAAAAGACATAATACATATCCGAAACGCAGATTTGCCTTGTGAAATACATGCATTTCGGCTAGAATTTTCTCGTACCGATTCCTTGATCTGAACGGCACTCGGTTCAAATCAAGCCTGCTGGTCTAGCGGCTGCTCTTGCCAGAAGGAGCGCCATGAAGCGCGGGCCAGCAGGCGGATGGACCGTCCCCTTTCCGCAGGGGAGAAAAGAGCAGCTTCGCCGCGTTCCCCCCGGGAAACCGGAACGGAACGGGATGAAGCTCCGAAAAACCCTTCGAGTCCCAGCTCGGGCGGCGATCAGATTTTCCCGACAGGCATGGGACCAATGGGCAAGGTGAGTGTCGCGCACGCCTGCTCGACCGCCTTCCCGATGATCGATCAGCTATTTTTCTGCACGAGTGACAATTTGATTGTCAAAAATCCTGGGGGATGCACGATCCATGGGTGATAAGGAAACTCCGGCCGGAAAGAACCCTGCTGCAGGACACAAATACGACGCCACTTCCATCAAAGTTCTCGGCGGCCTCGAGGCCGTGCGCAAGCGTCCCGCGATGTACATCGGCTCGACCGGCGAAATGGGCTTGCACCATCTCGTCTGGGAAGTTGTCGATAACTCCGTCGACGAAGCCATGGCCGGTTTCTGCGACGAAATCAACGTCGTCGTGCACGAAGACAACAGCGTTACCGTCACCGACAATGGCCGCGGCATTCCCGTCGATATGCACGCCACCGAAAAGAAGCCAGCTGCCGAAGTTGTCATGACGGTTCTGCACGCTGGCGGAAAATTCGATAGTGATACATACAAAGTTTCGGGCGGCTTGCACGGGGTCGGCGTGTCTGTGGTGAATGCGCTTTCGGATTGGCTCGATCTCGAAATCTGGCGCGACGGCGAAGTCTGGGAGCAGTCCTATGAAAAGGGCGCGCCCACTTCGAAGCTGAAAGCCTCCGGCAAAACACGCAAAACCGGCACGAAAATCACGTTCCATGCCGATCCATCGATTTTCACCACGACGAATTACAGCTTTGACACGCTTTCGCAGCGCCTCCGCGAGCTGGCCTTCCTCAATAAAGGCCTGAAAATCACGCTCGAAGACGAGCGCGCGGCAAACAAGAAAGCCGAATTTCGTTTCAGCGGCGGCATCGCCGAATTCGTCAAACATCTGAACCGCGGTAAGGGCGTTCTCCACGATTCGCCGATCTACATGGAAGGCAAAAAAGACCAGGTGGAGATGGAGATCGCGCTGCAATACAACGACGGCTACGCCGAAAACATTTTCGCCTTCGCCAACACAATCAACACCGTCGATGGCGGCACGCACCTTGCCGGTTTCCGCTCTTCACTGACGCGCACCATCAACTACTATGCGAACTCCTTCGGCATGCTCAAGGATCAGAAGGACGGAGTCTCCATCACAGGCGACGACGTGCGCGAAGGTCTCGTCGCCGTCGTTTCCGTTAAGTTGCCGCAGCCCCAATTCGAAGGTCAAACCAAAGGTAAACTCAATAGCGACATCAAGGGCGTCGTCGAATCGCTCGTTAACGAACGTCTCGGCGAATATTTCGATAAGCACTCCTCGATCGCCCGCAAAATCATCGGCAAGTGCATTGACGCGGCCCGCGCGCGTGAAGCCGCACGCAAAGCCCGCGAGCTCACGCGCCGCAAGTCCGCTTTGGATTCAGGCGGCTTGCCGGGAAAGCTCTCCGATTGCCAGGAGCGTGATCCTGAGCGCTGCGAAATCTTCCTTGTAGAGGGCGAATCGGCAGGCGGCTCGGCCAAGGGCGGTCGCGACCGTCGCTATCAGGCGATCCTCCCGCTCAAGGGCAAGATCCTTAACGTTGAAAAAGCGCGTTATGACAAAATGCTCGGCCACGAAGAAATTCGCGCCATCATCACCGCGCTCGGCACGGGCATCGGCAAAGACGATTTCGACGCTTCGAAGCTCCGGTATCACAAAATCATTCTTATGACGGATGCGGACGTCGACGGCTCGCACATTCGCACGCTCCTCCTCACCTTTTTCTTCCGCCATATGCGCGAGCTGATCGATAAGGAACACATTTACATCGCACAGCCACCCCTCTATCGCGTGAAGCGCGGCAAGACGGAGCGTTACATCCGCGATGAGCGCGAGTTTTCGCGCGAGTTGATGAAGCGCGCCACCGAAGACCACGTAGTGAAAGGCAAAGACGGCAAGGCGCTCGAAGGCGGCGCCTTGACGCAATTTCTGCTTAACATCCAGGAGTACGATCAAGTGGCCGTGAAACTCGCGCGCAAGCTGCGTGATGCCAAGCTGATCGAGCTCCTCGCCGATAGCGAACTCGATAAGAAAACCGATTTTTCTGAGAAGAAAAAACTGCAGGATCTCGCCAAGGCGATCGAAAAAGCAAAACTCAATTTCGATGCGAAGC
>DATEME010000688.1:0-1148 GCA_035275865.1 Candidatus Acidiferrales bacterium
CCCGGTGATGTGGCCCGCGTGGAAGACCGCACGTTCATCTGTTCGCTCTCGAAGGACAATGCCGGCCCGACAAACAATTGGGAGAATCCCTACGAGATGCGGCGCCGTCTCAAGGGACTGTTCAGTGGCGCGATGCGCGGCCGCACGATGTATGTGCTTCCGTTCAGCATGGGCCCGGTCGGGTCGCCATTTTCGCGCGTCGGCGTGCAACTTACCGATTCGCCTTACGTCGTCGTCAACATGCGTATCATGGCGCGAATTGGCGTGCCCGTTTTCCAGGAAATCGATAAAGGCGAAGTCCGCGTCGTGCCGTGCGTGCACTCCGTCGGCGCTCCGCTTGCTCACGGGCAAAGAGACGTTCCCTGGCCTTGCAATCGCGAAAAGTACATTGTGCATTTTCCGGAAACGCGCGAGATCTGGTCGTTTGGTTCCGGCTACGGCGGGAATGCGCTGCTTGGCAAAAAATGTTTTGCGCTGCGGATCGCGTCAAACATCGCCCGCGACGAAGGCTGGATGGCCGAGCATATGCTCATTCTCGGCGTTGAAGATCCGCAGGGCGAGAAGACCTATGTCGCCGCGGCGTTTCCCAGCGCCTGCGGCAAAACGAATTTCGCCATGATGATCCCGCCCAAAGGCTTTGCGGGCTGGAAAGTATGGACCGTCGGCGACGACATCGCATGGATTCGCCCCGACGAAAGTGGCCGGCTACGCGCCATCAATCCCGAAGCGGGATTTTTCGGCGTCGCGCCGGGTACATCCCCTAAAACCAATCCGAACGCCATCGCCACGCTGGCAAGGAACACGATCTTTACAAATACTGCGCTAACACATGACGGTGGCGTCTGGTGGGAAGGCATGACCGACGAGGCGCCGAAGGAATGCCTCGATTGGCGCGGCAATCGCTGGACGCCGCAAATTGGCAAAGAAGCGGGCGTCACAGCCGCTCATCCGAATGCGCGTTTCACGGCGCCCGCCGCGCAGTGCCCGTCAATTGATCCGGCATGGGAAGATCCGGAAGGCGTGCCGATCAGCGCGATCATTTTCGGCGGGCGCCGCGCCACAACGATGCCGCTCGTCTATCAGACCTTTAATTGGACATCCGGCGTATATACGGGCGCGACGATGGGCTCAGAAATGACGGCCGCAGC
>DATEME010000689.1:0-9185 GCA_035275865.1 Candidatus Acidiferrales bacterium
TGGCTCCGGACGTTACAAAGGCTTTGGAGCTGTCGGGAAGAACGGTGATTTGCTCGGGCTGCTGCACCACTCTGATGGTTCCCTGAGACGCGAGAGTATTTGCGTCCAAGATGGAGACCGTGCCGTCTTCGTGATTCGAGACGAGCAGAAGCTTTCCATCCGGCGTAACTCGAGCGATCCAGGGTTTTCGTCCCGTTCGCGCGCGGGCCACCACGCGCCGAGTCGCACAGTCGATTGCGTAGACTGAGTTCGAACCTGCGGCGGCCACGTACGCGCGCTTTCCGTCCGGCGAGAAATCGAGCGCAAAAGGATCGGATGGAACAGGAATTCGCGCAACGATGCGGTCTGAGGGCGCATCGAGCACCCACGCATAGCCTTCGGCGGAGCTAAGTCCCCAGATCTCGGACCTCGTTGGATGGGCACGAATGCCGGAAGGTCGCGCGCCGACCGGGATGGTCGAAATTGTCGCCAGCCTTATGAGATCGATTACCGAGACGGTTCCGTCGCCGGTGTTGCCTACGTATGCAAAGAGATGAAGTCCCGGGCGCAAGAGGGACGGGCGCAACTCCACAGCGACTTCGTGCACTCCGAAGCCAAGAAGTATGGCTAGGGCAATCAACAGTCTGTAATTAAGGCGGCTCAACGGCTCATCAAAAGCGGGTGGCAGTCAGTATAAAAAGGGGTCACGGCCGCCGAGGCCAAAATGGCTCGGCACATTCTGACTATTGTGACGCCTATTCACAAATGGAAAATGGAGTCTATCAGAGTATCGGGAAATCAGCCGCGCGAAATGAGGGGAACTCTGGATGGAGGCACCCGTGGCGGCAGCCTATGCTTTGCCGCCAAGGAGGAAACTACCTTGCTGCGGCTGCTCCTGCTCGTGTTCATCGTTTTGATGCTGATTGGAAGTTTGCCGACGTGGCCGTATAGTGTGCACTGGGGATACTACCCGAGCGGCGGTTTGGGACTGATTCTATTCATCTTACTGATTCTGGCCGTCCTCGACCGAATATAAAATCGTGACAATTTGGGCGTGTTTGGCGCCTTAAAAGCGCGTATTGTGCGCGCTTTTGGGCGTTTTCGGCCGCAAGTGCGCCCTAAAAGTGGCCCGGACCTGAGAGAAGGGAGGAGGGGCCTGCGGTTGGAGGCGCGGGGCGGAATCGAACCGCCGATAAAGGTTTTGCAGACCTTCGCCTTACCACTTGGCGACCGCGCCGGACCCTAAAAACAAATTCCCCAGCACTACCCCAACGCAAAACATCATAGCATCCATCGGTTTTGATATTCCATAAGGATTCAACCCTAATTTCAAGTAGGCATCCGCTGTCAGTTTGCGCGTCCGACTGCTTTCCGATAAAATTGCCTTATCACGCCCGGACAACCTGAGGGAATGACTGAAGAACAGCCATCAAGCAGCACCATTGTATTCGACGCTTCCGACGAATATCGTCCCGAACCTGCTCCTCCGCCTGAACCGCCGTTTTGGAAAGACGGCAGCCTGCGAATCGGCATTCACACTTCGATCGCCGGGAATATTTCCGGCTCGCTCGAAATCGCGCATGGATTAGGCGCAAACGCCCTTCAGATTTTTTCCGCCAGCCCACGCATGTGGGCAGACCGCAGGTCGCGGATTGCCGATGCAGACGCAAAACGATTTCGGGACCGGCGCGCCGAGCTGAGGCTTGGACCGCTGGCCATTCACGCAAATTACCTGATCAATCTGGGTTCGCCGAATCCGGTGTTGCGCGCGCAGTCGGTGCAGGCATTTCATCAGGAAATTGTGCGGGCGCTGGCATTGGGCGCCGATTTTTTGATCGTACATCCCGGCAGCGCCGTGGATGGCACGAGAGAATCCGCCATTGCGACCATCGCGCAGAGCCTGAAACAAGCGGCGCGCGGGTTGCGGTGGGGCGATCTACGAATCCTGCTTGAGAATACGGCCGGACAGGGAAACTGCATCGGCTGCCATTTCGAGGAACTGCGCCGGATTTTGGATTTGTGCCCCGAGCTTCCGTTGGGCGTGTGCATCGATACCGCACATCTTTTCGCGATGGGTTGGGACATCCGAACGCAGAAAGGCCTGGAAAGAACGCTCGATGAAATTGATCGCGTTGTCAGGCTGGACCGGGTTCCTGTTTTTCACATGAACGATTCGAAGGCGGCGCTCGGATCGCGCGTGGACCGGCACGATCACATCGGAAAAGGGAAGATCGGTCGCGATGCTTTCCGGATGGTGCTGCATCATCCGCGGCTGATCGGGAAGGCGTTTCTTTTGGAGACGCCGGTCGATAAGCCAGGGGACGACAGGCGGAATGTGGCGATGCTGTGGCGGTTGACGGGAAGAGTGGTTCGCGCAAAAGGCGAGGGAATGAAGCCACGGAGAAGGAAGGCGCGACGTCGCAATTGACGGCGCGGTGGTATTTGAGCGGCAAAAAGTAAAGGAGGTCCTTTCCGCCACGGCGGACCTTCGGCGCTTCGCTCAGGATGACAGCGTTTTGGTTTTGTAGGGAATTGTTGGCAGCGCGAATCGCCCGACTGGAAGGCGAGTCGGCCGCTACAAAGGCAAGATCGGACAGGGAAAACGGGAGACGGGACTTGGCGGACTATGATGCGAGGCGGGTGGAAGAAAAGTGGCAGAAGATCTGGCAGGGGCAAAACGTCTCGCGGGCGATAGATAACGATCCGTCGCGTCCGAAATATTACCTGCTCGAGATGCTTCCTTACCCCTCCGGCACATTGCACATGGGCCACATGCGCAATTACACGATCGGAGATGCCGTGGCGCGTTACAAGCGTATGTGCGGATTCAACGTGCTGCATCCGATCGGCTGGGACGCGTTCGGATTGCCCGCCGAAAACGCTGCGATTAAGCGAGGCACGCCTCCGCGCGAGTGGACGAATTCGAACATCGCGCAGATGAAGGCGGTTTGCGAGCGATTCGGCTTCAGCTATGACTGGGCGCGCGAAATCTCAACTTGCGAGCCGGCATACTACCGGTGGAACCAGTGGTTTTTCCTGAAAATGTTGGAGAGCGGGCTGGCATACCGGAAGCGCAGCCGCGTGAATTGGTGTCCGCAGTGCCAGACCGTACTTGCGAACGAGCAGGTGATTGACGGCTTCTGCTGGCAGCATGAAACCACGCCCGTCGAAGCGAAAGAGATCGAACAGTGGTTCCTGCGCATCACGGATTTTGCGGATGCACTGCTTGAGGGGATTGACGAACTGACCGGAGGGTGGCCGGAACGAGTCCTGATCCAGCAGCGCAACTGGATCGGCAAATCGAGCGGCGCACGCGTGCGATTCGATGTGGCCGATATCGCCGGAATCGGTTTGGATGTGTTCACGACGCGCATCGATACGATCTACGGCGTTTCGGCGCTGCTTGTATCGGCCAGCCATCCACAGCTTGGAAGCGTGCTCGAAGGCGTGCCGGGGCGCGCCGGCATGGACGCGCAACTCAGAGCGATGCGGCAGTCCAGCGTGAAAGCCGCGGACATAGCGACGGCCGAAAAAGAAGGATTTTTCACGGGACGCTTTGCCGTGAATCCGTTTTCCGGTGAGCGTGTGCCCATTTGGGTCGCCAATTTCGTGCTTGCCGAATACGGAACGGGCGCGGTGATGTGTGTTCCCGCGCATGACGAACGCGACTACGAGTTTTGCGAAAAGTATCATTTGCCGGTGAAAGTGGTGATCCAACCGCTGCACGCTGCGCCGTTACGCGCGGATCGCATGAATGAGGCGTTCACTGAATACGGCAAGCTAGTGGATTCGGGGCCATACAGCGGGCTTGCATCCGAGCAAGCGCGCGAGAAAATGGCGGCCGACGCGGCTGCGAAGTCCTTCGGCGCGGCCGAAATAACGTACCGGCTGAAAGACTGGGGCATTTCACGGCAGCGGTATTGGGGCACGCCGATTCCCGTCGTTTATTGCGAAAAGGACGGAATCGTCGGAGTGCCGGAGGATCAGCTCCCGGTGCGGCTGCCCGAAAACGTGACGCTCACGGGGCAGGGTCAATCGCCGCTGGCGAGCGTGCCCGAATTCGTTAACGCTACGTGCCCGAAATGCGGCGGGCCGGCGCGGCGCGAGACGGATACGATGGACACGTTCATCGATTCGTCGTGGTATTTTTACCGGTACACCGATCCGCACAACGACCGCGCCCCCTTCGATAAAGCGAAGGCAGCGTATTGGTTTGCGATTGATCAGTACATCGGCGGCGTCGAACACGCGATCCTGCACCTGATCTATTCGCGCTTTTTCTGCAAAATGATGAACGGCCTCGGATTGGTGAATCATCGCGAGCCGGTGAAGCGGCTTTTCTCGCAGGGCATGGTGCTGAGGGACGGCGCCAAGATGTCGAAATCCAAGGGAAACATCGTGGGCGCGATCGAAATGGCCGATAAGTACGGCTGCGACACGGGCCGCATGTACACGCTGTTCGCTGCTCCGCCGGAAAAAGACCTGGAATGGAGCGAGCAGGGGATCGAAGGCTCGTCTCGTTTCCTGAATCGCGTTTACCGGCTGATCGACAAGCACGCGCCTCGGCTGAGAAACGTTCGGCTGAATTTCAATGTACAGATGGATATGGCAAAGGCGAGCGAGAAGGAAAAGCTGCTCGTGCGACGGGCGCATCAGACGCTGAAGCGCGTGACGAACGATTTCGATGTACGGTGGCATTTTAATACATCGATCGCGCTGATTATGGAACTGGTGAACGCGCTGAGCGCGCAGGAGCCGCTCGATCAGGACATTTCGCCGGAAATTCTCAAGGCAGTTCTTTGCTTGCTGGTTGTGATGCTTTCGCCGATGACTCCGCACATCGGGGAAGAGTTGTGGGAGATGCTAGGGAATGAAGGCGGGCTTGCGAAGCAGGCGTGGCCGGCGTATCGCGAAGATCTGGCGCGCGAAGAGCAAGTAGAGGTGATCATTCAGATCAATGGCCGCGTGCGCGGCAAGATGCTCGTGGATGCGGAATTGGGGGACGATGAATTGACGGACCGGGCGTTGGCTGACGAGCGCATCAAGATGCTTCTGGACGGCAAGCAGATCGTGAAGACGATCGCGGTGCCGAAGAAGCTGGTGAATATTGTGGTGAGATAGTTACCGAAAGCGCAGAGCGGCTGAAGGGGCTAAAAGCCCGTTCGTGCGGTGTATTTACGGCGGGGCTGGAGGCCTGCCCTTCCAATACGGCAATTTCGTGGAGCGTCGGCGAATTTGTTGCCGATGGAGAAGAAAAGCAAGAGGGGTCCTTTCCGCCACGGCGGACCTTCGGCGCTTCGCTCAGGATGACGATATTTTCGGTTGGGCGTTGGAAGCGAGGCGCGCCGCAGAGACGCTGAGGACGAAGAGAAAACGCAAGAGGGGTTCTTCGGGACGCTACGCGCCCCTCAGAATGACGCCGTTTTTTGAGTTGGTTATGTAGAAGAGATCAAAATAGCGGGATCAGGTTTTCTTCAGGAATGCGCGGCAGAATGGGTGAAACCGGAGGAGAAATGTCAGCGAACGCGGCGACGGCGGCTGGAAAAGACTCTGGAGGCACCGTGGCGACCAAACACGGCATCGTGGTGCTCGATTTCGGCGGACAATACACGCAGCTGATTGCGCGGCGGATCCGCGAGCAGCAGGTGTTTTCCGCCGTGCTGCCTTGCACTGCGTCTCTTGATGAGATTCGTGCGCAGGAACCGGTCGGCATCATCCTTTCCGGCGGGCCAAGTTCGGTATACGACCAATACGCGCCTGTCTGCGATCCGAAGGTGTTGGAACTTGGCGTTCCTGTCTTGGGAATCTGTTACGGCATGCAATGGTTGAGTCACACTCTTGGAGGCAGAGTGGAGCGTGCGGAACGGCGCGAATACGGCCCCGCGCATCTGGAAATCGAAAATGGAGCGGCGCTGTTTCGGGGCATTTCCGGGCGTATGAAGACGTGGAGCAGTCACGGCGATCACGTTGTCGGGCTGCCTGCCGGATTTCAAGTGGCAGGACGAACCGATAATGCGATCGCTGCCGTGGAACATCCAGGCAAGAGATTTTACGGCGTGCAGTTTCATCCGGAAGTGAACCACACCGAGCGCGGCACGGACATTCTGAAGAATTTTGTATTTGAGATTTGCGGCGCGCGGCAGGATTGGAACCGAGCCGGTTTTATTGCTTCTACCGTCGACGCGATTCGTAAGAAGACGGAAGGCGCGCGCGCTATTTGCGCGTTGAGCGGCGGCGTGGATTCTACGGTTGCGGCCGTGCTTGTGGATCGCGCGATGGGCGACCGGCTGACGAATATTTTCGTCGATACGGGTCTGCTTCGGCGCAATGAATTTCAGGAAACGCTGGAGATGTTGCGCGAGAGGCTGAGGCTGAACGTCATTGGTGTGGATGCGTCCGAACGCTTTCTCGGCAAGCTCGCCGGCGTTACCGACCCGGAAAAGAAGCGCAAGATTATCGGAAATGAGTTTATCGACGTGTTTGCCGAAGAAGCCCAAAAGCTGGCTGCCGCGTCAAACGCACTGCCGGTGAAGTTCCTGGTGCAGGGTACGCTTTATCCTGACGTGATCGAGTCGGTTTCAGTGAAAGGCCCTTCGGCCGTGATCAAGTCTCACCACAATGTGGGCGGATTGCCGGACCGAATGCCCTTTGGGCTGATCGAGCCGTTGCGCGATCTCTTTAAAGACGAAGTGCGGCTGATCGGCGGCGAATTGGGTTTGCCGAAGGAAATTTTAGTGAAGCATCCGTTCCCGGGGCCGGGATTGGCCGTGAGAATTCTGGGTGATATTACAAAAGAGAAGCTTGCGACGTTGCGCGGCGCGGATGCCGTTGTGGTGGACGAAATCCGGCACGCCGGACTCTACGAAAAGGTCTGGCAGGCGCTTGCGGTCTTGCTGCCAGTGCGGAGCGTCGGAGTGATGGGCGATGATCGCACGTACGGGCACACGATTGCGGTGCGCGTGGTGGAATCGCAGGATGCGATGACGGCGGATTGGTCGCGGCTGCCAATGGAAGTGCTGGAAAGGATTTCGGTGCGGATCGTAAACGAGGTGCCGGGAGTGAACCGAGTTGTTTACGACATCAGTTCTAAACCTCCTAGTACAATCGAGTGGGAATAATACGAATGGGTGGAGCGCTCGCAACTCAGCACTGGAAGGGTTATGATGGGAGCAAGCGACACCCCCAGCCAGTGCTAGATATGTTCGCGAGCCAACGACTAGCGATTGGCCATTTTCTGGGCCATGTAGAGCAGAAGCCGGCGATCAGGTTCTTCGATCTTGCCGAGCAATCTGCGAAAACGACCCAGATAACGCGCATCTTTCCCGGTGCTACCCCAGGCGATGTCGTCCGCGCTCTTCCGCTTAGGCAGATTGGGAAGCTCGGGCGGCTCTTCGCCATCGTAAAACATCTGGTAGAGCGGCACTTCCATGGCGCGAGCCAGCTTCTCAAGCGTCTCGATGGCGGGAACGGTGTGACCATTCTCTACACGCGAGATGTAGCAGCGAAGCAGGCCGGTGCGCTTCTCAATGTCGCCCTGGGAAAGTTTTTTTGTTTCACGGAGTAAACGGATACGGTCGCCGATAATCATGACTCTATTGTTACATGGGGATGGGGTAAACGGCAAGTAAAATAGGTCCTGTGGAACGCGTTGCTTTTTGGCGGAATGATACGTAACCAAAACGAGATGCCAAACGTCCCAAAGAACATGGCAGCCACCGCTTCGGCGATGCCGCTCCCGCTGGGAGCCCGCGAGAAGGGGCAGGAGGAACGCGCCCTTGTGCAGCGGGCGCAGAGGGGTGACGAACGCGCGTTTGAACAGCTCGTAAGGCAGCATCAACAGCGCGTGTTCGGACTGGTTGCCAGGGTTCTCCACCGGCAGGATGACGTTGAGGACATCGCGCAGCAGGTGTTTTTGAAGGTGTATCTCTCGTTAAATCGTTTCGATCAACGAGCGGCCTTTTCGACCTGGTTGTATAAAATAGCAGTGAACGAGTGTTGGGACCATTTACGGAAGAAGAAAGTCCGGCCCCTGCTGTACGAGTCGGACTTGTCTGAAGAGCAGGTTTCTCAGTTGGATGGCATCGCGGCGCTCGGCCGGCCCACCGAGGGCCTGGACGCGCAAGCCGAAACGAGAGACACATTGGAACGGGTTCTGGAGATTTTACCAGAGCAGGACCGTCAATTGCTTTTGCTGAAGGAGGTCGAAGGTTTTTCCGTGCAGGAACTGGCGGAAATACTCGGCCTCAACGTGAATACGGTTAAGGTCAGGCTGTTCCGGGCGCGCGGGAGGATCATGGAAGCACAAAGGCGCCGCTCGGGCTCGGGAGGTTCGCGGAAAGGACCCTCGGCGACAGAAAGGAAACCGTGAGCACAATGAACGCAGAGAACGAATTTGCAGGCGGTGCGTGCCCGGAATACGAGGCAGTTCTTGAAGATTATCTTGGTGGCGCACTTGAAAACGGCGCTTCGCGTAAGGTGACGGAGCATTTGAAATCGTGCGCAGGCTGCGGCCGTGCGCTCGAAGACGCAGCGGCAGCCTCTGAAATGCTGCGCGGCGTGGCGCGCGTGCCGGATCCGGGGCCGAGCTTCACGCACATGGTGATGGCTCGCGTGCGGACGGCGGAATCCGAGTCGCGCACGAGCTTCTGGGAGCCGTTCGTTTCGATGGCATGGAAATTCGCGACGACGGCCGCGCTGGCGCTGGTGGTGATGCTCGCGTATGCCACGCACGGGACGAACTCCACGACGAACCCGAGCGTTGCAAGCGTGGCGCCGCAAGGCGAAGTGCAGCAAATGCTGATGGCGGGGCAATCGATGGTTCCTGCCACGCGCAGCGATTTGGTGAGAATGGTTACGGAATCGGATAATGCAGAACAGTAAGACAAAAAGCGAAGCCGGACTGCTCGTTCTGGTCGTGTTTGCTCTGGGCCTGCTGGTGGGAGGCGTGGGCAACCATCTTTGGGGGGCGCACGTATGGAGCAGCGGACCGCCGCATCGACCTCAACCTATTAGCCAGGTCTTGGGTCTAAGCGCGGACCAACAGAAGCAACTGGACGCGATACTTAACGATACACACCCGCAATTTCAGGCGCTAGACGCGCAGCGCGAGGCGCTTCACCTGCAGGTACGAGCAAAAATTCGCGCTATTCTGACGCCTGACCAGCAGGTAAAATTTGACGCGATGGTCAAGGATCAGGACGCGCACG
>DATEME010000690.1:0-1310 GCA_035275865.1 Candidatus Acidiferrales bacterium
CACAAGTGTCCGGTGGTTGCATGGAGTGAAGTCGCTTCTGTCGGGTGTTGATGCGGCTCGCGTGCGGGTTCAAGGATGTGAGCGATTTCAACTTCGGGCGGCCCTCGGGCGCTATTTTCCCGGCATGAACGCCGGAAAATACGTGCTCGCCCAACTCTTGGACTGGATTCATCCCCAGCAATTTCATCGCTGCGTCGCCCGCTACGGCGGCGATCGCTACGTCACCCAGTTCTCCTGCTGGAGCCAGTTCGTCTGCTTGGCTTTCGCGCAGCTGACCTGGCGCGAGAGTTTGCGCGACATCGAAGCCTGTCTCAACTCCCGCCACACTCAACTCTACCACCTGGGGCTGCGCGGCCCGGTCCATCGCTCCACGCTGGCCGACGCCAATGAGCAGCGCGACTGGCGCATCTACGCTGACCTGGCCCAGGGCCTCTTGCGCCAGGCCCGCGCGCTCTACGTGGACGAGCCGCTGCGCGTCGAACTGGACGAGGTGGTCTACGCGCTGGACGCCAGCATCATTGATCTGGGCCTGTCTCTCTGCCCGTGGGCGCGCTTTGATCGCGAGCGGGCGGCGGTCAAACTCCACACCCAACTCGACCTGCGCGGCGCGTTGCCCGCCGCCGTGCAGATCACCCCCGCCACCACGCAGGAAGTCACCTGGTTGGACACGCTGGCCTACGAACCAGGCGCCTTCTATTTGATGGACCGCGGCTATGTGGACTACAGCCGGCTCCACACCATTGAACGGGCGCGGGCCTGGTATGTCACCCGGGCGAAAAGCCGGATGCGTTGCTGTCGGCTGCACTCCCATCCGGTGGACCGAGCCACGGGGCTGCGTAGCGATCAAACGATCTCGCTCACCGGTTTCTACGCCGCCAAGGACTACCCGGACAAATTGCGGCGCGTGCGTTTCCATGACGTGGAGCAGCAGCGCAGCCTGGTCTTTCTGACCAACCATTTTGGGTTGCCGGCGCTGGTGGTGGCGCAACTCTATCAGCAGCGCTGGCAGGTGGAGTTGTTCTTCAAATGGCTCAAGCAACATTTGCGGATCCAAGCGTTTTACGGGCGGAGCGAGAACGCGGTGCGCACGCAGTTGTGGGTGGCGCTGTGCGTGTACGCGCTGGTGGCGATCGTGCGAAAGCAAGTCAAAAGTGAAGCGAGCCTCTTCGAAATCCTCCAAGTTTTGAGCGTGAGCGTCTTCGACAAAACCCCCGTGGCCACGCTGTTTTCTGACGCGCGGCCCCAAAACGAGTTGGAGGACAGACAAAAACACCTGTCTTTATGGCCTTAAACGACCGGACACTTGTGGC
>DATEME010000691.1:0-7616 GCA_035275865.1 Candidatus Acidiferrales bacterium
GTCGTCCCTCCTGGGGTGCCGCCCTTTAACAGTCCTCTTCCGGTGATCGAAACGGTCTACGGGAGCAAACAGTTTAAGTCGGAGGATCTACTCGCCTACGAAGTCGGCTACCGAGTAGACATAGGGAAAAAATTCTCAGGGGACATTTCTGCGTTTTACAACGACTACACGAATCTTCGGAGCGCCGAACCGGGAACTCCCTTCCTCGAAGGAAGCCCTCTACCTACGGACGTTGTCTTTCCATTCGTTGCCCAAAACAAAATGAGCGGCGGCACATACGGTATCGAGCCCTTCTTTGACTGGAAAGCGATGCCGCGTTGGAAGCTTTTCGGTTCCTACAGCTATTTGCAAATGAATATTCGCAAAAACGCCGATAGTTTGGATCCGACGCCTGACATACCCAACGGCAGCAACCCCAAGCATCAGGTGTTTGTCCAGTCTTCCGTCGATCTGCCTTGGCACCTCGAGCAGCATCTGAGCTATCGGTTTGTGGACAAACTGACCGGCATTGGCGTTCCGAGTTATTCGTCCGTCGATGCCGGCGTCAGCTGGAAACCTATGACGAACCTTCGATTCTCCTTTGATGGTCAGAATTGGCTCGACAATCGCCACCTCGAGTTTATGCCTGACTTCATTAACACCGTGCCTACCGTTGTTTCACGCTCGTTCTATGGATCGGTTACTTGGGATTTCAACCAGCGGTGATCGTAGCTAATCCTTTTCGGGAAACACGGGAACTATGGTGAGTAAGAGTCAAAGGCTAATGAGGAAAGTCCCTTTCATCGTCGCGTGCTTGGTCTGCTTGAGCCTGATAGCTGCGGCTCCAAGCCACGCGCAAAATTCGGACTCCTCGGATTCATCCGAGTACCTGATCAAGGCAGGTTTTACTTACAATTTCGCCAAACTGATGGAGTGGCCCGCCGGATCGTTCGCCCAATCCGACTCCCCTATCGTGATCGGAGTCCTCGGCACCGACCCTTTCAACGGCACCCTCGACCAGGTACTCAAGGGAAAGCAGGCCAACGGCAGGGCGTTCGAGGTCAAGCATCTCAAATGGGGTGCGGACCTGAGAGGTTGCAACATCCTTTTTGTCAGTGACTCTGAGACCGGCCACCTTGACGAACTCTTTCACTCCATCAAGGGACTGCCGATCCTCACCATCGGCGAAACTCCCGGATTTGCCCAGCGTGGCGGAATCATCAACTTCGTCGTCGAAGACAACAGGGTCCGCTTTGAAATTGACGTCGATGCCGCCAAGCAAGCGAACATCAATATCAGTTCCCGGCTGCTCTCACTGGCGAACATTGTCCACGAGGTTCCCGCGGATGGGAGGAAGCCGTGAACCTCCAGAACCTATCCATCAAGCGGAAGCTGCTGCTCATCACGATGCTCACCAGCAGCGTCGCTCTCGTTCTCTTGTCTGCCAGCTTCCTTATCTATGACTTGGTCTACTTTCGCCACTTTCTGAGCAACGATCTGGCCACGCAAGCCGACATCATCGGTTACAACAGCGCCGCCGCTATGGCGTTCAAAGACGAGGGCGCCGCAAGTACTACGTTGGAGGCTTTGAAGGCGAAGGAAGACATTGTTGCCGCCGTCTTGTACACCCCCGACGGCAAGGTGTTTGCCCGTTATGTGCGTGCCAACGTCGCGCATCCTGAGCTTCCTACCGCCTTGCCGCAGAGCAACATGTGGCGTTTTAGAAGCAGCTATCTCGAAGTCTTTCATGGCGTATCGCTGAATGGAGAACCTCTCGGAACGCTCTTCCTGCAATCGGATATGAGCCAGTGGAGCTCTCGTGCGAAGAATTACGCTATTTTCTTGTTCTTGTTCATGCTGGCTTCGGCATTCCTCGCGTTGCTGATCGCCTCTAAATTGCAGGCTCTGATTTCGCGTCCGATTCTGCGCCTTGAAGACACGATGCGCGTCGTCTCGACAAAGCAGAATTACGAAGTTCGCGCGCTGAAATTCTACGACGACGAAATCGGCCGGCTCATAGACGGCTTCAACACGATGCTTTCGGAAATCCAGCAGCGCGATGCCGCGTTGCAGGGCGCCAATGATGAATTGAAGATGCGGACCGAGGAGCTCGAAGGCGAAATCCTTCACCGCAAGCAGGCTCAGGAGGAACTCCTTACAGCGAAACGCGCAGCCGAAGATGCCAGCCGCGCCAAGAGCGCTTTCCTCGCCAACATGAGCCATGAGCTTCGCACGCCGCTCAACGCGATCATCGGCTATAGCGAAATGATCGAGGAAGAGATCCAGGATTGCGGCCAGATTCAAAACATCCAGGACGTGCAAAAGATCGAATACGCCGGTAAGCACCTGCTGTCGCTTATTAATGATGTCTTGGACCTTTCAAAGATCGAAGCCGGCAAGATGGGCTTGCACCTGGAAAACTTCGAAGTGGCCGGAATGATTCAGGAGATGGTCGCCACGCTGCAACCCGCCATCGCGAAGAATTCCAATACGCTTCAGATGAATCTTGCCGATGATCTGGGCATGATGCGGTCCGATATAACGAAAGTCCGTCAGATCCTTTCCAATCTCCTAAGCAACGCCTGCAAATTTACCGATCACGGCACGATTTCCCTCGACGCTCAACGCAGCGAGAATCGCGACCAGCAATGGATGATCTTCCGCATCCGCGATACGGGCATCGGCATCAGCGAAGAGCAACAGGAAAACCTCTTCAAGGAATTTGCACAGGCGGACGTCTCGATTGCGCGCAAATACGGCGGCACGGGCCTTGGTCTCGCGATCAGCAGCCGCTTTGCCCAATTAATGGGAGGCCAAATCAGCGTGGAAAGCGAGCCCGGCAAGGGCTCCGTGTTCACCGTCCAGCTTCCCGTTCAGGTCAGCGCAGAAAGAGCGGACCCCTCCTCGCAGAAGCCGCAGGCTGAGCCGCAGCATCCGGAGCCACAGCCGAAGCCGCAGGCTGAAACGATTTTGGTCATTGACGACGATCCTGCTGTGCGCGACTTGATGTCGCGCTTCCTCGTCAAGCTTGGCTATCACGTCGTATCGGCAGTCAATGGCGATGAGGGGCTGAAGCTCGCGAAGCTTCTGCGCCCCGTTGTCATCACCCTGGACGTGGTTATGCCTGGCCTCGATGGCTGGGATGTTCTGAAGCAGCTGAAGTCCGATTCTGACCTTTCCAATATTCCCGTGATCATGGTGACGATCGTGGATAACGAAGTCGCGGCCATGAATCTCGGCGCCTCGAACTATCTTGTGAAACCGGTGGATCGCGACCGGTTGGCGGAGCTGGTCGAACAGTATCGCGGAGCCCATGTCGCCTCTCGATTGCCTAACGTTCCCGTGGGCGCATCGCACGCGTCGCAAAAGTCCGGCTCAGCGCCGCGTTTGGATCCGCGCTCCAGGAGAAATTAGCTATGTCCATCAAGATCCTGCTCGTCGAGGACAACGAAATGAATCGGGACATGCTTACGCGGCGTCTCGAGCGCAAAGGCTACACGGTGGTTGCAGCGCACGATGGCGCCGAAGGACACGCCTTGGCACATTCGGAATCCCCTGACCTGATCCTGATGGATATGAGCCTTCCGGTCATGAACGGATGGGAAGTCACTCGTTTGCTCAAATCCGAAGAAGCCACGCGCCACATCCCAATCATCGCTCTCACCGCTCACGCGCTAGCCACCGACCGCGCCAAAGCCCTCGAAGTGGGCTGCGATGATTACGACACCAAACCGGTCGACTTTGGCAGGCTTCAGGAAAAAATTA
The DNA here is from genome assembly GCA_035275865.1 of Candidatus Acidiferrales bacterium. GTDB lineage: Bacteria > Acidobacteriota > Terriglobia > Acidiferrales > UBA7541 > Palsa-295. The sequence continues at coordinate 3,745 of DATEME010000691.1, forward strand.
GCAGTCTGCTTTTGGAGAAGAAACCGTCATGAACTCCCGGTCGAATCGCGTCCTGATCGTCGACGACAATGAAATGAATCGGGATATGCTCGCGCGCCGGCTCGAACGCAAGGGCTATCACGTAAGCGTCGCCGCAAGCGCGCACGAGTTGATGGAGCGGATCAAAAGCGATTCGATCGAGCTCGTGCTCCTCGACATCGAAATGCCGGAAATCAGCGGTCTGGAAGGTCTGCAGCGCATCCGCACGCTATATTCAGCCATCGAGCTGCCCGTAATCATGGTTACGGCCAGAAATCAAAGCGAAGACATCGTCAAAGCCCTGCAAATGGGCGCCAACGACTATCTCACGAAGCCCATCGATTTTGCCGTCGCCCTGGCGCGCATCGGCACGCAACTTTCGCACAAGCGCGCGCAAGAAGGGTTGAAAGAGAGCGAAGAGCGTTATGCGCTGGCGGCGCGCGGCGCCAATGACGGGCTCTGGGATTGGAATCTCGCCACCAACGTGATCTATTTTTCAGATCGCTGGAAGGCCATGATCGGCTACGCGGAAGACGAAATGGGCGATAAGCCCGAAGAGTGGTTCGATCGCGTCCACACCGATGACCGCCAGCGCATGCTCGATGAAATGGCCTCACACCAGAAGGGGCAAACTCCTCACTTCGAAAGCGTTCATCGCATCCGGCACAAAGACGGAACGTTCCGTTGGATGCTCAGCCGCGGCCTCGCCGTCCGCGACCGCTCCGGAAAACCCGTGCGCATGGCCGGCTCGCAAACGGACATCACCGAAGGAAAAGTTTCCGACCCGCTGACCGGATTGCCCAATCGGTTGCTTTTCCTCGATCGCCTGGATCGCTTGATGAAGCATTCCAAGCGGCATTCCGAGCGGCTCTTCGCCGTCCTTTTCCTCGATCTTGATGCGTTCAAAATGATCAACGATTCCTTAGGCCACTTGATTGGAGACCAACTTTTGCTCGGTGTCGCCAAGCGCCTCGAAAAATGCCTGCGCTCGAGCGACACCATCGCTCGGCTAGGACAAGAAACTTTCACCTTGGCCCGCATGGGTGGCGATGAATTCACTGTCCTGCTTGACGACCTGAAAGACCCCGCTGACGCGAACCGTGCCGCGGACCGAATCATGGAAGGTCTTTCCGCGCCGTTCGATCTCGAAGGCAAGGAAGTCTTCACCTCCGCCAGCATCGGCATCGCTCTCTGCACGCCCGCTTACAAAGATCCGGAAGAAATCATGCGCGATGCTGACACGGCGATGTATCGCGCCAAATCGCTGGGCAAGGCGCGTTACGAAGTCTTCAATGCGGACATGCGCGCAAGCGTCATGGCTCGCCTCGAACTCGAAACTGATCTGCGCCGCGCCCTCGACCGCGGGGAATTCTGCAACTATTACCAGCCCATCGTTTCGCTCTCCACCGGCGAAATCACCGGTTTCGAATCCCTCTTGCGCTGGCAACACCCCACGCGCGGCTTGCTCGGCCCCAAAGAGTTCATTTCCGTGGCGGAGGACACCGGCCTCATCCGTGATCTTGGCTGGTGGAGTCTGCGCGAGGCCTGCTGCCGCATAGCCGAATGGCGCGCGCTGGACCCTGGTCGCGATTTGATCGTCAGCGTCAATCTTTCCATCAAGCAATTCGTTCAACCTAATCTGGTGGAAAACATCGGAAACCTGCTGAACGAATTGAATCTCTCTCCGGACGCTCTGAAACTTGAAATCACGGAAAGCACGGTGATGGACGATCCCGCGACAGCCGTGGAAATGCTTCGCCAGATGAAAGCGCTCGGCATCCGGCTGGCCATCGACGATTTCGGCACGGGTTACTCGTCGCTCAGCTATCTGCACCGCTTCCCGCTCGACACGCTGAAAATCGATCGCTCCTTCATCAGCGGCACGAATGGCGGCGTAAACGGCATGGAAATCGCGAAGACGATCATGCCTTTGGCCAAGAATCTCAGCCTCGATGTGGTCGCAGAAGGTGTTGAAACGGCTGAGCAGGCTCAGGAGCTGAAGAGATTGGACTGCAAATACGCCCAAGGGTACTACTTCTCAAGACCGCTCACTCGCGAGGACGCCGAGGCGCTTCTCACTCAACACGTGGCCCTATGATGTACCGCGGAAGGCACGCTCATATCCCAAAGCCATGACGACAGCAAAAACGTACATCATGGACGACCCTCGCGAGGGCCAGCGCCTTCTCGATAAAGCCGATCCGGAAGTTTGGATCGCAAGATTTCTCGCGCCTCACCTTCCGCACGTTAAGAGCCTGCTCTCGGTCGGATGCGGTCCGGGCGTCTTCCTGCGCGAAGTTGCCGGAACTCATCCTGAAATCGAAGTGGTCGGCGTCGATGTCAGCGCTCGCCGCGTGCGCGACGCCCAGGGGCGTTTCCGTGGGCTGCCGAACGCCCGCGCCTGCGAAGGCGATGCCATGGCGCTTCCCTTCGACGCAAATTCCTTTGACCTCGTTTTCTGCCGCTTTCTGATGGAATACTTGCCCGATAAGCCGCTGGCCGTGCGCGAAATGATGCGTGTCTGCAAGCCGGGCGGAACGATCCTGCTCCAGGATCTGGACGGTCAGCTTCTCTGGCACTTCCCCGAGGACGCCGAACTCCGCCGTAACACGGAGCGCGTGATCGATCATTTGGCCAGGACCGGCTTTGACCCATTCGTCGGTAGAAAACTTTTTAGCCTGTGCCTCGGCGCCGGTCTCGGCGATGTTCGCGTGCAGCTCGATCCGTATCACCTCTACGCCGGAGCGATCGACGAACGCCAGTTCTCCCAATGGCGGACAAAGCTCGAAATAGCTCGGCCCCAGTTGGTGACCGTCTTGGGCAGTGACGATGCCGCCCAAAAATATTCAGAGAAGTTTCTTGGCTACCTGCAAAACCCCGAGACCCTCACGTATTCTTGCCTCTTCACCGTCACGGCCACCAAACCGGGTCCGAAGACCTCGAGCTGAATTAGCTCGTCTTACGGCTCCTCTTCCGCGGCGAACGCCGCCGTTTCGTTCCCCGGTCTTCCTCTTCGTCCTGCGATGGCAATCGCCCAGTCGTGCTATCGGGATCCATGTCGAACGCGCCTTCTTGGTTCGTAATGTCGTCGATCGGCATCAGTCGCGGATTCCCGCCCGTTTTTCCCGTCCTGCGATTCTTGGTAAAGACCATCGTCGTTACCTCCTTAAAGTTCGCAGTAGAGGCGCCGCGCTCCGGTGATCTATCCAGTCCCAAATGTACGGCCGCGCCATAATTCGGTGTAGAAAGCCGTCCGGCTTTCCGCCTGTCCGCATCTCTCCCGATATTTCTCTGAAGGCTGGTAACTCTCCTGTTTACAGCGCACTACTGATTGTTCGGATCCCATTTGCGCTTCATCATCGACCTAGCACGCTCTTGCTGATGGCCTGCAGCAGGCGCAGCGATGCAATACGCCCTATGGAACGCTCATGAACACTGACACCACAAGCCAATTCTTCTTCGACCAGAAATATCGCCGCAATTCCGATCCATGGAACTTCGCAACCAGCGAGTACGAAAGAGCACGTTATGCAACGATCCTTCGCGTCCTCAACGGTCGCCGCTATTCCCGCGCGCTTGAGTCCGGCTGCTCGATTGGCGTGCTTTCCGCCCAACTTGCCGCTCAATGCGATCATCTCGAATGCATTGACTTCTCCCCAGCGGCCATAAGCATGGCGCGCGAGCGTTGCCGCAACATTTCCAACATCACCTTCACGTGCGCGTCTATTCTCGATTTCGCTTCGCCCGGTCCTTTCGACCTGATCGTCTTCAGCGAAATCGGCTACTACTTCGATGCCGAGACGCTCTTCGCTTTGGCCCAGCGCCTCGTCAGCCACCTGGCCAATGACGGAATA
>DATEME010000692.1:0-1511 GCA_035275865.1 Candidatus Acidiferrales bacterium
GCGTTTTCTTTTCGTCGGCGTTTCGCCTTTTCCACCGGGGGTGGTCCCTTTCTCGCGTCCCTATCCGCTAACCCCCTTACCCTCCTGCCTCGGGGAATTTCGCTCCGCTTCCACCTGGTTGTACGGCAGGAATAATCCAAACTGCTTACTCTCCCGCGCAAGGACCATTTGTCACGATTTAGGGCGTCAAACGCGCCATTCTTGTCCCTTTTCGGACCTTTTAACGCCATTTTAAGAAGCCATGAGCGTCAATCTCATTGTCGCTCATGCTGGCACTTATTTTTGCTCGCGATGCGAAGCAACTGCCTCCGGAATTAGCGCCAAAATTTTGTGTTTTGCAAATTGGCGGCGGGGATTTATTCTTGAAGGTCACGAAACGACAAGGAAACCCGCAAGCCAGATATGTCCGAAAAGTTTGAGGCACCCTCCAATTTTCAAGGGGCCGTCTCGCGCGGCGCCTACCGCTTTGCCGTACTGACCGCATCGGTTACCGTGATCCTGCTGATGGCTGGTGCCCTTGTGACCAGCAATGACGCGGCCGATTCAGTTCCCGATTGGCCGCTCTCCTGCGGCCTGAGCATCGGTAAGTCATCGTGCATTATCCCGCCCATGATCGGCGGCATTCGGTTCGAATGGACGCACCGCGTGATCGCCGCAACGGTCTCGATCCTCACCCTGATTCTGGCTGTTTTGATTGCGCGCACCGAAAAGCGTTCCTTCGCCCGCAAACTCGGCTGGACCGCGCTCGGCCTCGTCATCGCGCAGGCCGTTCTTGGCGGCATTCGCGTGCTCGAGGGATATCCGGCAATCACGGCGACTGCGCACGCGATCCTGGCGCAAATATTTTTCATCACGCTAGTGGGACTCGCGCTGTATCTAAGCCCGTGGTGGCAACGCGACCTGCCGCAGTTGGAAGATAATGCGACGCCCACGGCGCGCGGCGTCACTTTATGGACCACGATCGTGATCTTTTGCCAGTTGATTCTGGGTGCGGCGTTCCGGCATGGCGCATTCGGCCTCACGCCTCACTTGATCGGCGCAGGCGTTGTGACTGTAATGGTCGTGCTTGCCGGACGCGTCGTGAAAAAGCGGTTTCGCGACGTCCCGGAATTGAGACGCGGCGTGGTTTATCTTCACACGTTTTTCGGTATACAGATTCTGCTGGGCGGACTGGCATGGTGGGCCATCAATGCCACATCCAATTATGCTCAACCAACAATGACGTATGTGATTCCAACTGTCGCGCATGTGCTCGGAGGCGCATTGACGTTGGCCGCTTCCCTCCTTCTGACCCTGACGTGCTATCGTTTGATCCGTCCGCCGGTGGCCGTGACGGCTGAATCCACGCAAGGTGCCAGAGCATGAGCGACAACGCGGGACGCGTGCGCGCAGCGGTCGTCTCCAGTTCATCGAGCAAGTTGTGGTCGTACGTCGTATTGACTAAGCCCGACGTCACTTTCCTCGTGGTCATCACTACCGTCGCGGGCTTTTACCTGGGCTCAACCGGCGCA
>DATEME010000693.1:0-1146 GCA_035275865.1 Candidatus Acidiferrales bacterium
GGCTCCGACACGCCCAATGAAGATCGCGCTTCAGCCGTTGTCAAAGCGCTTCAGAACGTCACGGATGACGTCGTGATTGTTGGAATATCCAACCAAGGGAACTTCCTACCGTTGGTTGCAGCGGCACGGCCCATCAGGCGGGTCGTCTATGTCAACGCGCTCATTCCACGTCCTGGGAAGGCGTTCATCGAAGTCTGCCAAACGGAGCAGGTCGCCGTCCCGGGAAGCTATCTCGATAAGCTCCTCAGGGCGTCGCAAAGCATCACGGATGATTTTCTGAAGCTCATTCACAATCCCAATGCGACGAAGGCGCAGCTCAAAGCAATGCAGGAACGCATCGACGCCTCGTCATCCGCTCATACCATGGTCGGCTTCTACGAAGTCTGTCCGCTGAAAGCGCTGCCGAAGGTCGACAACGTGTACGTTTCGGGATCGGCTGACGACCAGATCCGGCCAGAGTGGGAGCAGTCGGAGGCGCGTCGGGTCTTGGGCGTCGAGCCGGTCGTCATTTCCGGTGCTGGTCACGCGAACATCTTCACAAAGGCAAAGTATGCAGCTCAGCTTGCGGACGCTTGTGTCAAGGGCCTTTGACGCCGCCGATTGGGTCATAATCCGCACTCTAGGCGGAGTGCAGGTCGCGTCGAAAAAGTTTTGGGTGAGCTACTCCCGGAGATGAAGCAGCGCGGCGAGCGACAGAAAGGTACGGACGGCAATCTGCAAAATTTACGGAGGTCGCGTGCTGCTACCTCCGACAATCTGCCCAAGCTCTCCGATCTTGGCGTGAGCAAGACGCAATCGCCCGAGGTCGCGTTCATGCCCGCGAGTCGCCGTCAGGATCGTGACATTGCGCGCGCGGCGTTGCCCCCTTCACACGCCGCAGGGTGCGGATTTATCGTGCGCACTCCCCCCTCAATTGCACGAGATCACGCCCATGCTCCCTGCCTCCACCTTGGCTGAAATCATCAGCAACATCGCCGCCCTCCAACTCGAGCCGAACACCGCCGACATTGCTGTCCGGCCTAGTGCATCGGCTTGACCCGCCTGACGATCATTGGATCGGGCGATGCCTTCGGCTCAGGCGGCCGGTTCAACACCTGCTTCTTTCTCGAAACAGCGAAAGGCAAGCTGCTCGTCGATTGCGGGGCG
>DATEME010000694.1:0-7679 GCA_035275865.1 Candidatus Acidiferrales bacterium
ATCGTGACAGACCCGACGGCGAGTGCGACGGCGGCGAAAATGCGGCCGCGCAGCGAAGCCTGGGTGCAAAACGCGGCCGCATATCGAAACACGCGAACTCCTTCATCAAGCCATCTGCTCTTTGAGCGCGACGATCAGAACAGAATCAAGGGCTTGATGATACCGTCTTCTTTTGTCTCCATCATATGAAATGCTTTTTCAAGTTCACTGAATCTAAACCTGTGCGTTGTAAGGGGCGTCGGATCGACTCGGCGGTTTTCGATCAGGCGCAGCAGGCGTTCCATGCGCTCGCGACCGCCCGGGCACAATCCGGTGCGAATTGTCTTATCGCCCATGCCGACTCCCCAGGCGAGGCGCGGGATTTCGAGATAATCACCGTGACCGTGATAGCCGACATTGGAAATGGTGCCGCCGGGACGCGTCACTTTGATGCAGGCCTCGAGAGTCGCTTGCGAGCCGAGCGCTTCGATCGCTGAATCGACGCCCTGGCCGTTGGTCATGTCGAGAATGGCTTGCACGGCATCCTGTTTCTTGAAATCCAGCACAACGTCTGCGCCAAAATGCTTTGCGAGTTCCTGGCGTTTCGGTACGGATTCGACGGCGAAAATGAGGCCCGCGCCGAGGAGTCGAGCGCCGGCCGTGGCCATCAGGCCGACGGGGCCTTGGGCGAAAATTGCGACGCTGCCGCCGATGGGAATGTTCGCGTGTTCCGCGCCGATAAAGCCCGTGGACATCATGTCGCACGTGTAGACGGCGCTATCGTCGGGCACGGCGTCGGGAATGCGGGCGAGATTCGCGTCGGCGTCATTCACGTGGAAGTATTCCGCGAAAACGCCATCTTTGATATTTGCGAATTTCCAGCCGCCGAGCATCTGGGTGCATTGCGACGTGAAGCCGCGCAAACAGTTGTCACACTTGTAGCAGGGTGTAATTGCGTTGACGGCGACGCGGTCGCCTTCGCGAAGGCCCTTCACCTCGTTGCCGAGTTTGTAGACGATGCCGACGGCTTCGTGGCCGAGCGTTAAGTCTTTGCGCTCACCGATGGCGCCGCCGACGGTGTGCGCGTCAGAAGTGCAGACCAACGCGCGCGTTGTTTTGATGATCGCGCCGTTCGGGCCGGGGTCGCGCGGTACCGGCTTATCCATGAAACCGACGCTGCCAATTTTGCGCATGACGAATGCAAGCATGCGTTGCGAGCTTGTGCGCGGCTCCGTTTCGAGAATCACTTGCGCTCTTTCGGACATTGCTCCTCCCAAGGCCGATTCTGATTGTTTTGATTAGCCCCAGTTCCGGTCTTAACAGCTTTTTTTAGCGCGTACTCTCGGCTGCGTATGTGATAGGAATCACAGCGGAGATAAGCCGCCGGGCGGCGGCCAAAGGCAATCGTGAGAAACGCGTTGACCAGCCAGACTCGAACTGGCCCCGCTGGTATGCTGAGTAAGACGATCTTCGAAGGAGTTCAAACATGCGCGCCGATATCATTCCGGGAGCCACCTTTCCCGATTATGAATTGCCAGATCATACGAACACCAAACGCAAGCTTAGCGAGCTGCAGGGCGACGATCCGCTGATCCTCACGCTCGCGCGCGGCCACTTCTGTCCGAAGGAACACCAGCAGCATCTGGAGCTCGCTGCGTTCTACCCGAAGATTGCCGTGGCGTACACGCAGATCGTCACGATCGCGACCGACGAACACCATACACTGCAGGAGTTCCGCGCGTCGGTCGGCGCGCAGTGGACGTTTCTCTCCGATCCGGGCCGCATCGTGCAGAAAGACCTCGATATCCAGGAGTACACCGATCCAGAGAACGATCCGATGATCCCGCACACGCTGGTGCTGAAGCCGGGGCTCGTGGTCCACAGCATTTATAACGGCTACTGGTTCTGGGGGCGTCCGTCGATCACCGATCTCTGGCACGACCTGCGCGCTGCGATGAGCGAAATCCGTTCCGACTGGGACTTGAGCAGGCCGGGACTGCGCGAGTCATGGGAGGCGGGCGATTTATCGGCTTTCCATGGATGGAACAAGCAGCCGAGCCGGAAACCTCCTCCGGTGCGGAAGTAGAAATGATCGCCAATCACGGCTCGGAGCTGCGTTCGAATGGTTCTGCGTCACTCGCCTGACAGGCCGGCCATCAGCGCTTTTTGGATAGCGGACTGGGCCTTATCCGTGACTCGAACCACAGGCCCACCATCGTATATCGGCGACGGAGGGGCCACGTCTTTCCAGACGGGACCTGGCGGGTATACTGCGACGTAATCCCACACGATACCGTGTCCATTGTGCTCGCCCATTGAGTGAGAAAGAAGGCGGCCTTTATCCCAGAACTGCACAGCGCGAGGATCGGGGATGCGGCCCAGGGCAGACGTGGAAGGCGCGGACCAGTCCGTCCAAAGGACCGGCTCCCAGACGATGAATGTTCGTACGGGCTTGCTCGAGAATGCTTTCAGCATCCTGCCGGCGGAGGAGGCTCCCTCAAGGCAGACCGGACAGGTGGGCGAGAAGAAGAGTAGAACTCTCACGTCGTCCTTCGCGGCGTCAAATTCTTTAGCAATGTTTGTCACGTTGAGCGCGTTTAAATTCTGTAGGGGCGGCTGACCAGCCGGAACCTTCTCACCGCCGTACACATACGCGACAAAGCCGCCAAGAGCCATGATTCCAACCGCAGTTAATATAGAAATGCGTTTCATATTCATCGAATCACCTCGCTAAAATGTCCGCGGCAAGATTAGCCATCAGTTGCGGGAAGGCGATCGAGAAAATCACGAACGCCGTCGACGTTCCCAAAAGGATCACGGATACAGGACTAATCTTGCGTCCGCAGGCCCGCGCACGCTTAGCCTGATAAAAGCCATAGCCAAGGAGAGCAATGGCGGCCCCAAGCAAGTAAGGCTTCATGCCGGCAAGGAAGCTCGCCCCGGCCGCAATTCCGCCTGCGGCTAGGAACGGCAACGTCGACAAACAGCAGCTTGATGCAGCCAAGACGCTACCGATGGCGGCAAGGGCGGCGAGCGCAGGATTTGCGTTTTTTCGCCGGTTTGGTTCGTTCGGTTTCAACGAAGTTGCCCCTCCTTTAATCGCGCGCGAATTTTTGCTTCGAGGGGAAGGCCATGACCGTTGGGATACCAGCTGCACGCAATGCCTCGCTCGCCGGTTTCGGCGATATCGTCCACGCAGGGATCGACATCGATGCCATCGATTCGGATCGTTGGCGACACGACCATTCTCAGCAACCGTGCGGCGGATGCATCCTCAACATGGATCGCACGAACTTCCGCTGTGATGCCTTCCTCACGCAGTATTTTTGCCACGAGGTCAAGGGCAGGCAGATAGTTGGGACAAGCGGTGATGTAAAGAATGTCTACTTTCATTGTTCCACGTCCTTGAGCATCGGGCACTGCTTCTTGCGGCAGACTTGCCGGCTTCTAAGGTTGCGTTCACATTTTCGAAGCTGAAGGCGCAGCCGCTCTTCGAGTCTTCTAAGGTGCTCAGCCTTCTCGCGGACGGCGCGGACTTTTGCACGCAACAAGTCGCGCACGTGAGAACATGCTTCTATCCGCTCATGCTCCAGCAACAGGAGTTCTCTCGTTTCAGAAAGCGAAAAACCAAGTTGTTGTGCGTGGCGGATGAATAAAATCCGGCGAACATCTTCGGGCTGAAACACGCGAAAGCCGCCTTCTGTGCGTACCCTGCGCTCGAGCAGGCGTTGTTTTTCGTAGAAGCGGATTGCGTCCGGACTCAGGCCCGTCTTTTTCGAGACAGCTCCGATCTGCATTCCGTGCGACATCCCTAAGAAAGAATACACTCTTGAGCTTACTCCAGAGTCAAGAGAATGTTTTTGGGGCGCCGCGCGATTCCGCGTGGCCGGCGGATAAGAGATTCCCGCACCGCCGACCTGCACATCGAGCGTGCTATTCTCGCGGGGTGTCGCGGGGCATGTCTGACAGTCTCCGGTATACCTCGCGTGCCCGCGCGTCGATTGTTTGGAAAGAATGCAGGGCACGCGATGGCTGCATTCGAAATTCTGGAAGAACGGCGGTGCGATGGAACTATTGTTCGCGTTCGCGATTACGCTCGTAATCGCGGTTCTGATTTCCGGGCTGGCTGAAGAGACGGTGCTGTCGGTCGCGGTGTTGTTTCTGGTTTCGGGCGTTCTTATCGGCACGGGTGTTTTTGGCGCGCCTCCCACCATCGATCCGAATCTCCTTGAACGCATCGCAGAAATCGCGCTGTTCAGCGTTTTGTTTACGGATGGGATGAAAACCGGCGGGCTGAAGGAGTTACGCAACTCATGGAGATTGCCTGCTCGCGCTTTGCTTATCGGAATGCCGTTGACAATCGGCGGGATCGCGGTGCTAGGGCGATATATGGCCGGCCTCGATTGGCCAATGGCGCTGTTGATCGGCGCAGCGCTGAGTCCGACTGACCCTGTTTTTGTCTCCGCAATTTTCCGATTCGATGCAGTTCCGGCGCGGATGAAAGATCTTCTGAATGTAGAGAGCGGGTTGAACGACGGGTTGTCGCTCACGCTTGTAGTCGTGTTGATGGCGCGCGGCAGCACGCCGGGGGCGCTCGGAAGCCTCGTGGGCATGCCGATTGGAATTGCGACCGGATTCCTGATTCCGTGGGCCGGAATTCGGCTCGAAAAGACGCGGTTCTTTCACGCCGCAGGCCTGTTTGATCCCTTGAATGCGTTTGCGCTCGGGCTGCTGGTGCTGGCGACCTGCTATATCACGAATGCGAATCTTTTTCTTGCAGGATTTGGCGCCGGGATCAGCGTCGCGACGTTTGGGCCATCGTTCAGCGAATCGTTTCGCGAATTCGGCGAACTCGTCACAGAGCTGTTGAAGCTAGCGGCACTGCTTGTATTGGGCGTTGTGATTGCGCCGCAGGTGTTTACGACACTTTCGGCGATCGAGTACGTATTCATATTGCTCGCCGTTTTCGTGGTTCGAGTGGCGGCGGTGTGGCTGTCATTGTTGGGATCGGGACTGACGACGAAGGAGTCGCTGCTGACCGGCTGGTTCGGGCCGAAGGGATTTGCGTCCGTTGTGTACGGCCTTTTGATTTATCGCGCGGGGCAGGTGCATGTGGCGCAGCTGATTGCTTTGGCTGTGACGGCGTCGATCGTCGTTTATTCATCGACCGACATTTTGATCGCGCGGTGGTTCCAGAAGCACGGAGAAGAGGGAAAGCCTCCGTCGGTGGATGTGGGTGGAGTTCCAAGGGCGTAGGCCGCAAAAGGACTGCTGAGGCGGGCGTTCGTTGGGGCTACTGGAGTACAATGCGGCCAATCGTTGGGAGGCGCCACCATGGGGACCGTCCTTCAGGATTTGCGCTACGGCGTGCGGATGCTATGGAAGAGTCCTGGCTATACCGCAATCGCGATCATCACTCTCGCGCTGGGCATCGGCGCGAATACGACGATATTCAGCTGGATCAATTCCACGCTCCTGAACCCCGTGCCGGGATTGGCGACACCTGGTGAGGTTGTAGAGCTGTCGTTGGGTCAATCACAGCAGAATCCCTTTCCATTCAGCTATCCCGATTACGCGGCGATGCGCGATGCGCAGCACGTTTTTTCGGGCATCACCGCTTTGAGCATCACGCCAGTGAGCCTTACCGGAAACGGAAGGCCGCAACGCGTTTGGGGCACGGTGGCGTCGGCGAATTATTTCGATGTGTTGAAGGTGCGGCCTGCGCTGGGGCGCGGATTTCTGCCGGAGGAAGACGAGAAGCCTAACGGGGCGCCTGTGGTGGTGATCAGCTATCGTTTGTGGCAGACGCATTTCGGCGGCGATTCATCGGTGATCGGACGCACGATGGATATCAATCAGCGTCCGTACACGATCGTGGGAATCGCCCCAGCGATTTTTCAGGGAAGCCAGACGGGGATACGGTCCGATTTATGGCTGCCGATCATGATGCAGTCGCAGGTGATGGCGCTGGGGAATCTGCTGAACGATCACCACTATTATTGGCTCACGGTGATGGGAAGGTTGAGGCCGGGAACGACCGCGGCGCAAGCACAGTCGGAAATGACGGCCGTGATCCAGAGGCAGGCGAAGGATTATCCGCAAGAGCATAAGGGACACAACAGGGTGACGGTCTTTCCCTTATGGCGCGCGCCGTTTTCGGCTAACGCGTTCTTCTCGCTGATATTGCCGATGTTGATGGCGATTGCCGGATTGGTGCTGTTGCTGGCTTGCGCGAACGTGGCGAACCTGATGCTTGTGCGCTCAGCAGCGCGGCGGCTGGAAATCGCGATTCGGATGTCATTGGGTGGAAGCCGGTGGCGTCTCGTGCGGCAACTGCTGGTTGAGAGTTTGGTGCTTTCGCTTTTGGGCGGCGCGGCGGCGATGCTGATTACGGTATGGACGGCCGGATCGCTGGGCAAGTTCATCCCGCCGATGGACTTTCCGGTGGCGCTGAATATTCATGCGGACCGAACCGTGCTGCTGGCAACGCTCGTGATTTCGCTGTTGACAGGCGTGATCTTTGGAATCCTCCCGGCGTTGCGGGCTTCGGGCGTGGCACCCGCATCGGTGTTAAATGAGGAGAGCGGAAGATCATCCGGCGGGCCAGGGAAGGCCCGATTGGCGAGCGGGCTTGTTGTGGCGCAGGTTTCGCTGTCGCTGCTGCTGTTGATTTGCGCCGGACTCTTCATCCGGAGTTTCGAGAGCGCGCAGCACATCAATCCGGGATTTAATCCGCGCGGCATTTTGCTGACGTCGTTCGATTTGTTTCAGGCGGGCTATACGCCGCAGACGGGAACTGAATTCGACCGGCAACTGGTGACCAGACTGGAGGCGCTGCCCGGCGTTGTATCGGTGGCGCTATCGAGCCGCATTCCGCTGGGGCTGGGAGGCGGATCGACGAGCCTGAAAATCGAGGGCTATGTTGAAAAGCCGGATGAGTCGATGGAAACGCAATACGCGATCGTGACGCCCAACTATTTGAAGCTCATCCAGGACCCGCTCGCGAGTGGGCGCGACTTCACTGCTGAGGATACGCAGAAGACGCAGCGCGTCGCGATGGTGAACGAATATTTTGCCAGCCGCTACTGGCCGAATCAGGAGGCGCTGGGCAAACAGATTCATTCGGATTTGACGAACGAGTGGTTTAGGGTCGTCGGCGTGGTGAAGAACAGTAAAGTGAATACGCCGAACGAGGCGCCGACGCCGTTCGTTTATCTGCCGCTCTACCAAGTTTACAGGGACAGCATGATTATTCATGCGCGCGTGAATGGCGATCCGATGACATATGCCGCGAGCATCGGGAACACGATCCACGAAATGAATGCGGATCTGGTGCTCTATGACGTGGCGACGCTCGAAAATCGCGAAGGGCTGGCAACTTTCGTGCAGCGATTGGCGGGAACGTTCGTGGGAGCGTTCGGACTGCTCGCGCTGGTGCTGGCGGCGGTCGGGATTTATGGCGTCACCGCGTACACGACCCGGCAGCGCACACATGAAATCGGCATTCGCATGGCGCTGGGAGCGGCGCGTGGCGACATTTTGAAGATGGTTTTGGGACAAGGGCTGCGGTTGACGCTGACCGGCGTTGTGATCGGTCTGGCCGCGGCATTCGGGCTGACGCGATTTTTGAGCAGCCAGCTTTTAGGCGTGACGAGCACGGATGCGCTTACGTTTTCGAGCGTAGCGATTCTGTTGTGCGC
>DATEME010000695.1:0-1001 GCA_035275865.1 Candidatus Acidiferrales bacterium
ATCATGTGCGTGAGCATCAGGTATTTCGCGCCCGCACGCTTCGCCATTGCGCCGAGATCGAAGGCATTACTCTGGCGAAAGTAGGCATGTGGGAAGAATCCGCTGCCCTTGTCCGGACCCATGATGGGATGAATGGTCGAATGCACGATCACATCCGCCGCTTTGGCCAACCTTTCGACCTGTTCGGATGCCGACGAAGACCGCGGTGGCAAAGGTACGTCGTTGCCGGCATCTCCGCCAATCACCACGCTGCCGGCAGGTGTATCGACGCGATAGGACACATGGCCCGCAATATGGGTCGAGCGAATGGCACTGACTTTTACATCGCCACGGGACCACACGATTTGTGGCTCGTCCTTCGGTTCGAAGGTAATCGTATTGATTAACTCTGCAGGGCCACCGGCCGTGCGTTCCTTGATTTCGGAGTGGCGCTGCGCCACCTCGCCGGATTGAATAAATGAATCCGCAACATGGGCAGTGAATTTCCTGCAGCTGATCGTGAATCCTAGTGCCGACACGGTGTCCGAACTGCACACAGCATCAACCTTCGGGCCTGTGCCGAAAAACATCCAACGCAACGTTACGAAATCCGCAAAGCCCTCGGTGTGATCGGTGTGCATGTGTGTGAAGAAGACTGCATTCAATTGCTCGGGCGCGATATCGAGCTCGGCTAGTCGCATCACGGTCCCGCGACCGGTATCGAACTGCAACTTCATGGCGGAGCAATTGTCGCTGTCGTCGCCATAGCGCACCAGCGTTCCGGGGCCGGCCAAGCCTTTGAAGGCAGGTGGGCCTCCCTGGGTGCCCGTCAGCGTAACTAGGAGACATGGCGCTGCGTGAGCTGGTACCCACGCCGTCATAAGAGCTACAACAGCAAAAAGAATTCTCCTCATGCTCAATTGCTCCGGAGTTTGTATCAGCCGCAAATTTGCTCAAAGCATGCGCACACCTGCGGGCAATGACAAGGACGCAAAGGTCGCTATTGGCACTAAGCGGACATA
>DATEME010000696.1:0-2414 GCA_035275865.1 Candidatus Acidiferrales bacterium
ATTATATTCATCCCGCCAAAGCCCTCTTGCCTGTACGGAACAAAAAACAGCGGATCCTGCACATTTCTGTTCGGCTGCTGCAGCATATCCGCAGAGACGCCAATAATCGTCAGCCACGGCGTATATTTGCTGTTTTCATAAATGCGAAATCGCTTTCCCGTCGCATCTTGGCCGGGCCAGAAATGCGAGGCGAATTCGCGGGTGACAATGGCCGCCTCTTTGCCCGTGTCACCGTCCGTCTCGTTGAAGTCGCGCCCGCGCAGCAGCGGGAGGCCGATCGCGTAAAAATATCCCGGAGATTGACCAATCATCGAGCCCGTGGGGCCTTTTAGCGGATCGCTTTCGGGCTTGCCTTCAATCTCGATGTGATTGCCTCTTGCTCCCATCCCCGGCAAACTCGACGAAATCACCGCCTGATTTACGCCCGGAGTCGCCTGCAGCCGCAGCAGAAGCTGATCGAAAAAACGAACGTGCGAAGCCGCGTCCGGATACCGCTCGTGCGGCAGTGAGACGCCTCCGGTCATCAACTGCCCGCTCGGCACAAACGGATTGATTTTCTGCGCCGCCAGAAACGCTCGAACAAAAATTCCCGCACCCGTCAGCAGCACAAGCGTGAGCGCAAATTGAAAAACGACCAGGACACCCGAAAGCAGTCCGCCTCGCCGCGTGCCTGCGCTGCGCGAGCCTTCCTTCAAAGTGCTGTTCAAATCCACGCGCGAGGAGCGAAGCGCCGGTGCCAAGCCCGAAATCAGTCCGGCCACAACGCACAAAACGGCGAAGTAAGCGAAAACCGTCGGATCAATCTTGAAAATGATCCACGTCGGCTTACCCACGTCCTGCGTCATCATGTCAAACCAGTGGACGCCGTATTCCGCCAGCCCGAATCCAAGTACTCCGCCCGCGACGCTCAGCAATAGGCTCTCGATCAGCAGTTGCCGAATCACGCGCCAGCGCGATGCGCCCATCGCCACGCGGATCGAAATTTCCTGCTGCCTCATCATCACGCGGCTGAGCATCATGTTGGCCACATTGGCACATACGATCAGCAGAACGAATCCCACAGCGGCAAGCATCGACAGGAACACGGTATCGATCTGCGGCCCGTTGTAATAGGCATTGAATGTCGTCGCCTCGGCCGTCAATCCTTTGTCCGCCTCCGGATACGAGCCGGCGAGCCGTTGCGATATCGCCTTCAGTTCGACGTTCGCTCGCTCTATCGACATGCCCGGCTTTAGGACGCCAAACACGTCCACCGAACGGTTTGTACGCTTCTGCAGGTCTGCATCGGGAATGAGCGGCATCCACAGACTCACGCCGCTCGGAAACGAAAACCCCTCCGGCATCACGCCAATAATCGTCGCCGCATTCGTATTCACGCGCACGACGCGCCCGATCACGTTCGCTGCGCTGCTGTACCGGTCTTTCCAAACGTCATAGCTCAGCACGACGACCGGTTCCGCGCCCGGTTTTGCGTCGCTCGCCCGGAAACCGCGCCCAAGGATCGGGTGCACATGCAGCATGTCAAACAACCCGCCCGAGACTTGGCAGAGGTCATAACTGCGCGGCGGATTTCCCGTTTCGCTTATCACGCCGCCCATCTGGCGACCGGCTTCCAGTCCTTCAAACGATGTGCTTTGGCTCTGGTAATCGATAAAATCCGGATAGGAGGCAGGCATTCGGTTCGCCCGGACATTTCTCTCGCTAACGATCACCAGCCGCGAACCGGATGGCACCGGCACAGGCTTGTACATCACCGCATACACCAGCGTGAACACCATCGTGTTCAGCCCGATGCCGAGCGCCAGTGTCGCCACAATCGCCAGCGAAAACCACCGGTGCGCCAAGATCGTCCGCAGCGCAAATCGCAAGTCATGCCCCATGCCTCTCGATACGGATAACCTTTGCCAAAAGTTCCATCACGCCCGTGAAACCGGCGTGCGGCTTCGGAAGCGGCGCCTCGCTTTGTAGGGCGGCGGCATTTGGATCTTCGCAGGCGCGAGCTATGAGGCGCTGGTTTCGTGGCGACCGGCTTTTGCCGGTCACTTGTCTTCCGCCGCTCCTCTCGCGGAGCCGGCACTCACGTTCCAAAAGGTCTGCTGGGCTAAACGTATTGGCTCAATTCACGCGCGCGGCAGAATGCCCACCAAAAAAGACGAGCGCCCCCGATAATTCAGCAGTAAACTTGTCCCACCATCCGTCACACGCTATAATCTCGCACCCAGCCGAAAGCGAGGAAGACCGATGATTGTTGGCGAACGCCTGAAGACAATTCGCGAATCCAAAAACATGACTCAGGGCGATATTGAGCGCCGCACTGGACTCCTGCGCTGTTATTTGTCCCGTGTCGAAAATGGCCACACCGTCCCTTCGGTCGAAACTTTGGAAAAGATCGCACGCGCAATGGATGTGCATCT
>DATEME010000697.1:0-6294 GCA_035275865.1 Candidatus Acidiferrales bacterium
CCACCTAAGAGAAAAGGCGCGCGCCACGCCCAACCCGTGAGAGTGGCCGAGCTAGCAAATGTGGTTACGGACGCGGCGACACCGGCCGCTAGCAACATTCCGGCCGTAGAGCCCAAGTTCGCTACGCTACCGGCAAGACCGCGGCGGTCTTGCGGCGCAGCTTCCACGAGATACGTCACAGAATCGACAAACTCGCCACCGACCGAGAACCCCTGAAAAAGCCGGACCGCAATGAGCAAGACCGGCGCCCAAAGACCGAGAGTATGGTAAGTCGGCAAAAGGCCGACAGCCACCGTCGAGATGCCCATCAGGAGAACGGATAACGCCAGCACGAAGCGCCGGCCGACTCGATCGCCCAAGTGACCGAACACGATGGCTCCGAGAGGCCGCATTGCAAAGCCGGCGGCGAACCCACCGTATACGCCGAGAAGCGAAGCCAAGCGGTTGTGGCCTGGGAAGAACAGCGAAGCCAAAACAGGCGCCAACAGACCATAGAGGCCGAAATCGTACCATTCGAGCAGATTACCTATGGCGCCAGCTAGAGTGATGCGCAGCTTGTGTTGCATCGCGAAGGAAAAGAAGGCTTAGATTGCGAGAGATT
Organism: Candidatus Acidiferrales bacterium; assembly: GCA_035275865.1. Classification (GTDB taxonomy): domain Bacteria; phylum Acidobacteriota; class Terriglobia; order Acidiferrales; family UBA7541; genus Palsa-295. Next base: position 602 of record DATEME010000697.1, read on the forward strand.
CGGGCGAGCTGCGCCCGGGCCGACAAATGCCCGCAATTCATCGTTACATATCACGTTGATGGGAAGCTAGGGCAAACGACTGATTCTCATGCGCACATAGGCCATATTCGTTCGGATGGGGCACGTCAAGACCAAATCAATGCCGCGCTTGAGTTCGCCGCTCAAAGCCTTGCGGCCCCTCGGCTCGCGAAGTGATGTCAATTCTGTTCAATCAGTGCACGCCGGTCGCTACGTCTCGGAATTGGCACGCGGAAGCTACTGGGTTTTCTTTTTGCCGAAGAGGCTGCCGAGAGCGCTGGCGGCTGCGCCTGCTGCGCTGCCCGCGCCGGTGTTGGCGCCAGCGCCATTTGCCGTGCCGCTGAGGAAACCTTTGGCCATTCCTGCCATATCAGGCTGAAAGACGGGATGCGAAGTCGTTCCCTTCACAAGAAACGGGATGCCCTTGGAGCCATTCCCGCCAATGAATGAGTTGATCGCACCGCCCGCGCCTGCGTTTGACAGAGAGGCGACCATTTTGCAGTTGAGGTCGCCGCTCGCGGCTGCGTCTCCGCTTCCGGTGACGGTACCGATCGTTGGGACGACGACGTTCAGGTTCGTGGCGTGCTGGCCGGAAGGGTCGACGCGGACATCGGCGTGGAGAGTCTGAATCTCGGTGTCCGAGCCAGGCGAGCCGCCGAGCCCTGCGAAAGTGCTCAAGGCGCCGAGCGCGCCCTTCAAGCTAAAACCCGCCATTTTCGCGCTGGACAGCGTGATCGGGCCGGTGATAACGAGCCTATCGACCGGGCCATTAATCGCGAGCGTGGTATCGAGCGTTCCCGTCTGGAGTGAAGCGCCTGACGGAAGCCTGACGTCCAGCGCCGGGAGTACACCTTCGAGATCAGGAACGTACATGCCTTGCCCGTTCAATTTCATATTCACGGTAGTGGCGTTTCCGGAAGCGTCGTAGGAGCCGGTGAGATTCGCAACGGCTTTCCCGATGTGAACGTTGCCGTGCTTGAGGAGGCCCGTCTGGTTCGCCGGGTTATAAGTGGTTTCGTAATCGACGTTAACCGGAACGGTGGAGGGCGAGGCTCCGGCTGTGAGTTTTAGCGACTGCGCGGTGACGCTGCCGTGCGAATCCATCATCTTGCCGTCAGAATCGAGATCTCCGGTGAAATCGAGGATGCCTCCGAGGCCGGTAGATGGATCGACGAAGCCGGTTGACGCGAGGTCCAGATGCTCGACGTTGAGCTTTGCATGAAGCGGAGTCATTGCAGCGTTGGTGCTGTTTAGGGGGCCCATGTCGCCCGTGAGCTTAATCGCGCCCTGACCCGGCGTATTGGCCGAAAACTGGAACGGAAATTGGGACGTGTACGAGACATTTTCCGCGACGAGGTCGACGTTATCGTAGGTGCGTGCCTTGCCGTTCGGTTCAGTGACAGTCATTTTGCCGTCGCTAAGGGCGAATTTTTGGACGGAGATACCCTCGGAATTCGCAGAGCCGCCGCTCGTCGATTGCTCTTTGGCGCTCTTGCCGCCCAAACTTGAAAAATTCCACGTGCCCGATTTCGAACGGACGAGCGAAACTTGCGGATTGTCGATTGTCAGGGATAGAACTTCGAGCTTCTTTGAAAAAATGAGAGGCACCAAGGCGACGCCGGCTTTGAGTTGTCGCGCGGTGAGAAATGGATTGCGGCTAAAGGCGGGGTCGTCGGCAATTGCGACGTTGTCTACGGCAATCGAGCCGGACCAGACTTTCAGCGAAATATCCCCGATTTGCACGTTGCGCCCGAGAATCGCTGAGAGATCGCTCTCGAGAGTTGGTTTGAACGCGTTGGCGTCGATGAAGAATGGGATGGCGATGACGGCAACGACCAGGACGGCGAGGACAATTCCGACGACAAGTAGTGCTTTTTTCATGGCAACTCTCCGGGGGCGGCCGAAGCGGCACACGGGTGCGCTCTCGCGAGCAACTTCATGATACGCCGCAAGGCGGCGATGCAGCAATGCAGCACATGCCGTAGGGTGATGACATGCGCTGAGCGAATGCGGCGTATCACAGATTTCATTAGGTTTAAAGGCAAAGTTCTGATAGGCTGCTTGGTGCGTTTGCTGCTCTGCAACACCCGCAGATCCGTTTAAAGAGAAGGCGATCGTGATGTCGCGCCTCTTTAGCACCACGGCTGGAGGCTGTGAAGAAGCACAAATAGCTTAAAGTAAAGTGAGTACAATAAGTGAGAGAACAAGGAACAGTGAAGTGGTTCAACGCCAGCAAAGGGTACGGGTTCATCCAGCGCCAGTCCGGCGAAGATGTCTTCGTACACTTCTCCGCGATTCAGGCGGAGGGGTACAAATCGCTGAACGAGGGCCAGGCTGTTGAATTCGAAGTAACCCGTGGGCCGAAAGGTCTGCAGGCAGCGAACGTTACCAGCCTCTAGTCTTAACAAAAAGGGCGGGCCGACGGGAAACGGCCCGCCTTTTTTGTACCCTGCCGATGATTCTTCCGTTTCGATCCGCTCGTCCGTTTGAGTCTGAAAAAGAAAAGCTCGCCGCGGTTCAGCAGCGAGCCTCAAAATCAAGACGAATCTGTTGCGGTTAGGCTGCGGTTCTTGCCTTTTTAGTGGAAAGAGCCAGAATGGCGAGAAGTCCCAATGCCAACAGAGCAATGCTCGAAGGCTCCGGCACGGTCGTGGAAACGATCAATCCCTTATTGTTTCCTTGGTTTGGACCGTACTCGGCCCCTATGTGGACATCGCCAGCCGCCTGTATCGATGGAAGCGCGCTGTACGTCCATTTCCAAGTGTAGGTCTGGCCTGTTGCGATGAGAAGTGCATCGGTGGGCGTTGAATCAGCACAAATGAAACCGCCATTGCCTGTACCGCATGAGCCGCCGGAAGTGAGGGCGCCAGCGCTGGTGATATTCCAGATGTCCCCGAGCGGCAAGGTCGGTGATTGGGTTAGCGTCAAACCGCTGACGGTGTTATTGGCTGACGTAATGCCTAGGTCAACCGCCGTGATGTAGTCATTGGTGGAGGTGACAGGCCCGTCTATCTTGATCGCGAGAGTGGCAGACGTGTTACTGACGTCAAAGCTGTAGGTGGCAGCCGGACAGCCAGTTCCCCCGGTGCAGGAACCAAGCGAAATACTCCCTATGGAGTCGGCCTTAGCAGTGCCAACGCAAAGGAGCATCGCACCCACACCGAAAGCAATCAGACTTCGCTTCACGGGACCCTCCGCTTCGCTGTTTGGCTGCAATCGAGATGCCAAAAGGAGACAGGAGCAAGATTACCTAAGGTGTTCGTAGGACTTGTCTTACGCGTACCCTAAACTCGCAAACGAGTCCAGATGCGCAAACTTGTTCCCGTAAGATCAAACCGGATGCAGGTTCTCTTCAGTCCATTCGAATGACGATGCGGAAGTTCTAGTACGACCCCTGCGTCTTGGGGCACATGCCCGGACTATCGTAGAAGTCTGTTGTAGACTTATTATCGGCTCGCCAATGAGCATTCGGCCGAAGCGGACGAGGTAACCTGAATGGCTGAGACGAAACTTGCGGGACAAGGCGAAATCAGCAGCTCGGACCGCCGACGCACGCAGCGCGTTCACATTGCGATGCCCATCATTGTGCGTTGCCGCGACGCGAAGCCGCCCTTTGAGGAGAAGACGCACACGGTTTCGGTGAACGCGAACGGCTGCCTGCTGCGTTTGCAAGCGCCCGTGGTGCGTACGCAAAAACTGCTGTTGGTGAATCCTCAGACAACCGAGGAACTACCCTGCACTGTGATGTTCCTTGGCAAGAAAGACGGCGGGAAAACCGAGGTCGGGATCGAATTTGCCGAATCTTCGCCTCTTTTTTGGCGCATTTCGTTTCCGCCGGACGATTGGGATCCTTCGGAGCGAAAGAAGCCAGCGGCCGCACGGCCTCTGGCAGCGCCCGTTCCGCCAAAGCGCTGAACGCTTTTAACTTAAATTCAGAGAGCCCCGCCATCGCACCGACGGCATCTGCAGACTCAGTCTCCGTGCTCTCCCTGCGGAAGAGACTGTCGGAGACTCGTGCTATCTTTGATTCGCACCGATGTTAGAACGAAGTGCGAGCACGTTGGGTACGGTAGCCAACCACGTCACGGAATTCAGGCACGCGGGTAGCCGAGCCGAGCCGGGCGAAGACGGGCCGGTGCTGCCGCAAGTTGGCGTTTTTCTGCACAGATACTGGCGTCGGATTAGCGCGATTTCCGTCGCGTTGCTGATTCCGTGCTTCTGGCACCGGCGCATTGTTTCCTCCGATCTGGGAAGCCATCTCTATAACGCGTGGCTTGCGCAGCTGATCCGTCGCGGGCAAGTGACGGACATGCGCGTAGCCCATCAGTGGACGAACATCCTTTTCGATTACATGCTGGGTGCTGCTGGGGCGTTCGTGAGTCTGCACACGGCGGAGCGGATTGTGGTGCCCGTCTGCGTACTGGTCTTTTTCTGGGGCGCATTTGCAATGGCTTGCGCTGCTGCCAAACGCGCGCCGTGGTTTCTTACGCCGTTTCTGGCACTGGCGACTTACGGCTGGACGTTTCATCTGGGGCTATTCAACTATTATCTTTCACTGGGGCTGGCGTTTCTCGGGATTGCGACCTTTTGGCGCGGCAGAAGATGGGAGCGCGCGCTGCCTCTTGCGCTGGTGCCGCTCATCGTGCTGGCGCATCCGCTCGGCTTGCTGTGGCTGGTGGCCGCGTGCGCCTATGTAGGAATCGCGGAGGCTCTACCCGGGCCTTGGCAATTGACGCTATTTGCGGCCGCCTTGGGCGTGGCTTATGCGATCCGGTTCTACATCGTCCATCACTTTGGCGTGCAGGCGAGCCTGGGTTCGATTGTGACGTACAACGGCGCCGATCAGGTGGTGCTTTTCGGCGCGCGCTACAACTGGCTGAAAATTGCTGTAATTGTTGCGACGCTTGGAATGCTTGCCGTGGACGTATTCCGCCGCGCTCGGCGGCATGCCTCGTGGAAGATTTACTTCATTCCCCTGCAGTTATATTTCGTCATCGAATTTGCGGTGCAGATGCTTCCGAGCGGCGTAACAATTGCGAATGATTTGGCGGCAATTGCGATTCTTACCGAGCGTCTGACGTCCGTCGCGGCGGTGCTGGGGATCTGCGTGCTGGCGGCAATGCTGCCGAGCCGCTGGCATTTGGTTCTGACGGCCGCGATTGCGAGCGTCTTTTTTGCTTTCGTCTACCAGGACACGGCCGTGATCAACCGCATGGAGGCTCAGGCCGAGAAGCTAGTGCGGTCTCTGCCGCGGGACTCGCGTGTGCTGGCAACGATTTTCCCCCTGCCCGATTCTCGCGTGCTGATCCAGCATATGATCGACCGCGCGTGCATCGGATATTGCTTCAGTTACGGAAATTATGAGCCGGGGACGGGGCTATTCCAGGTGCGCGGCGACGAAGACGGACCGTACAACATGGGCGACTACGGCGAGGCTGTCGATATGGAAGAAGGACATTACAAAGTCCAGCCCCAGGATTTGCCGGCCTATCAGGTCTACCAGTGCACGCAAAGCGGTACGGAGTTGTGCCTTGCGCCGCTGAATGCGGGCGAAGAGAACGATGCCATGGGCGTTTACGGACGCGATTGAAGCACAATCAGTTCGTTAGCAGGCCGAAGACCACTACCCCGCCCTGGACGCCTACATATACCTTTCCATTCGCAATCATCGGCGT
>DATEME010000698.1:0-3644 GCA_035275865.1 Candidatus Acidiferrales bacterium
CATAAGCGCCGTTGAGGCGGCGTGCCGCATTGTCGCTGAAGATCCAAAGGCGACCCTTGGCAAAGCATTGAGCAAACTTGAGACACAAGGGCTCGCAATTCATAAGGCGCAGAAAGACGCGTTCAATAAGCTCTACGGCTACACAAGTGACGCCGACGGAATACGACACGCATTACTGGATGAGCCGAAGCTCACTTACGGCGACGCGCAGTTTATGCTGATTACGTGTTCTGCATTTGTGAATTATCTCATCACGCTTGCAGACGCGGCAACACGGCGTAAATCGGAACCGTAGAGCTCGACTGAGAGCGAACCCATCACGCCACTCTCGCCTCTTTCAAAAACACCGGCAGGTCGGTGGTCGGCGGCTTGCGCGGCACCTGATGGAACATCTCGGCGATCCAGCCGCGGTGATAGCTGCCGTGGTTGACGACGTGCAGCAGGATCGCGCCCCGCGTCATCGTGCTGTCGCCGCCATCGATGAAGCGGAAGCAAACCGGTTCGTCGAGGCTCTTGTCGGTTTGCGCCGCACACCAATCCACCCACCATTGATTCATCGCCTGCTGCGCCGTCCATAGGCCGGCGAAATCGGCGTGGAGAATCACGTTGCGCGCCTTGAAGCCGTGATCGCGGCCTTCGATGTGCGCCTGCCACACCATGTCGATCAGCAGATTGTGGTTGAGCGTGCCGATGATCGTCTTGAACAATGTTTGGCGCGGCTTTTCCGCCTCGCCCGGCGGCAGGGCGGCGACGGCATCGTAGGTCAGTCGGTCGGCCCAAGCGCGATAGCGCGCAAACAGCGATGCGGTGGCGACGTCCATGGCGTCCTCCCGAGCGGGTCGAGCGAAGTATAGGGCGCTTCGGCCTTCACCCTCACCTTCCCGTTTCACGGGCGGGGGGCTTGCTTGCCAGCGCAGCCACCGCGCACCCATACTGGCTAAGGCATCGAGGAGGGGGACCGCGATGACACCGCTTATTCGCACGCTCTTGATCGCCATTTTCTGCTTGCTGGGCGCCGGGCTCGGAACCGCACGCGCCCAAGCCCAATACAAGGTGGGCGACCGCGTCGACGCGCCGTTCGGCCCGGGCTATCTCGATTCCGTGGTCATCGCGGTCGATCCGAACAGCCCGTTCCCATTCCGCGTCCATCCGCTGGGCTATCTCAACACCATGGACACGTCGTTCAATGCCCAGATGCTGAAGCCGCCGGGCAGCGAGCCGACCCGACCGATCGGCGGCATCGTCGACGATCCCTGGCTGCTCAAGGTCCAGGGCAAGAAGGCGTTCCATCCGGAGCGCGTATACCGCGGCCCGTATGAGTGCTTTTCGTTGGGCGGCACGCGGCCCGAGGCGCGGCTGACGTTCAACTTCACCATCGTCGACGACCACCGCTATCGCGACGCGGCCGGCAAGAACGGCACGTATGAATTCGACGCCGGCGCTGCGACGCTGACGTTCAAGGGCGGCGTGCTCGACGGCCAGCACGCGACCTATCACCAGGCATCCGACCCGCCAACCCATGCCGAGCCGCCGGCCATCACGCTGACCGAGGCCAACAATCGATGCGACCACCCGATCCGCTGACAAAGGGGTAAGATCGGGCGCGTAGAGGGAGGACGCGCCATGAGCAACAGCAAAAACCACGCGCGGGTGACGATTACGAAGGACGGCCCTTATATCGTCAGCGGCGACGTGCCGCTGACGAAGCAGACCATCGGCGTCGACGCCGAAGGCGGTGCGGAGAAATGGATCGAAGGCAAGCGCTTCGCCACTGAGGGGGAATACGCGCTCTGCCGCTGCGGCCATTCCAAGAACAAGCCGTTCTGCGACGGCAGCCACGAAAAAGTGCGCTTCGACGGCAGCGAGACCGCGAGCCGCGCGCCGTACCAGCAACAAGCACGCACCTTCGCCGGGCCGGCGATGAAGCTGACCGATGCCGACAGCCTGTGCGCCTTCGCGCGCTTTTGCGATCCGCACGGCAAGGTGTGGAACCAAGTGCGGCACACCGACAGCCCGCAGACGCGAGCGATCTTCGTCCGGCAAGTGGCGAACTGTCCGTCCGGCCGTCTCGTCGCATGGGACAAGGCGACGGGCCACGCGCTCGAACCGGAGCTGCCGGTGTCGATCGGCGTCGTCGACGATCCGGCGGAGCATAGTGGCGGACCATTATGGCTGCGCGGCGGCATCCAAGTGATCGCCGCCGACGGCTTCGTCTATGAGGTGCGCAACCGCGTGACGCTGTGCCGCTGCGGCCAATCGAAGAACAAGCCGTTTTGCGACGGCACGCACGCGGCGATCAAGTTCCGCGGCGAGTAGCGAAGAACCCTCACCCTCCCGACGCTACGCGCAGTCGAACAGCGCCATGAAGCCGTAGTCCATAGGACCCGTCAGACCTATCACCGAAAAACCCCGCCTGATTGGTCGCTAAATGGATGACCTCGACATCTGGCGCTCCGCGCATCTGCTCGTGAAGCAACATGGCGCTGACCCCATACTTCCGGTACAGCTCCGCCGCCGGAAGCCCGGCCCGATGCTCCTTCAAAATCCCGATGATCTGCTCTTTGATGCACCGCCCCGCTTCATCGTCCGTCTCCTTTCGGAGAACAGACTCCACTCTCAAACCGAGGGCATTTCCGGGGAGTAGGTCACTGATCGGCGAATTGCCGTGGCGATGTCGAGCCATTGACGCGATTTGCAGAAATCCCCCGTCGCGATGTAGCTCTGGGCATATTGGTCGGCAATGATCGCCGCGCTGCGGCCATGTTGCTCAACCATCTCGCGGGCAATTCGTTCGGATGCGATCTCACGTTCCATGGTTAGCGTTTCACGCCACCTTGGCGCCTTTGCGCCGTGACGATGGCGCTGTTTTCTTGGCTTCCTTGTCGGCAGCTTCCTTCACGAGATGCGGCGACTTGAGTCTCACCATCTTCGCCATTTCCGCCTGGTGCTGCCTCGGTCGCTCGTGCAGCACGACGTCGTCCCGATGCTTCTGCCGACCCCACAATTGCTGAACCCAACGTTGCTCCGCGCTCTGTTGTCTTGAGCTTTTTATCATGATGACAGTCATTATTATGGCCCGGTCATTCGGCGAGGCCGAGGATGACTAGGTTCTGCTCGCCGTCGTCATTTGTCACCATGTAATGGATCTTCTGGCCCGGGCTGAGCGTCTTTAGCCCGGCACGCTGTATGGCCGAAACGTGCAGGAAAATTTGTGTTCCACCACCATCGGGCGTGACAAAGCCATATCGCTTCTTCGTGCTGAAGGACGTCACGGTGCCGATCACAGTTGGGCTGGTCATCGGAATCCCGTTTCCATTGCTGCCCGCCCGGTATGCTTGAACCGGTCGGCAATATCGGTTTCGGTCATCAGCACTGCACCTGAAGGGGCTTTCACACAGAGCACGAAAAAACCAAGCTTGAGGAAATGCGCCGCACGTTCCATTGCCTCCGCGACCGAGCCGGCCAGGGTGACGTTCAGGCATGCCGGATCAGACGGGCTACGGGTATCCCAAAGTACTTTCCAGGACGTCTCTTCCGTCAGGATCTGCTCCCGCCATCGAAACGTGATCAATGCCGCACCCCAACGATCACGAGGACAACTGCCACGGTAAGTAAAAGCGTTACGATCATCACACCGGCGGCAA
>DATEME010000699.1:0-6921 GCA_035275865.1 Candidatus Acidiferrales bacterium
TGTCGTTCCCGTATCGCTCCTTGGAACTTTTGCCATCATGTACTTGGGCGGCTACACGATCGACAACCTCTCGCTTATGGCGCTGACAATTTCGACCGGGTTCGTGGTGGACGACGCGATCGTTGTGATTGAGAACATCACCCGGTACATCGAGATGGGATATCGCCCGCTGGAGGCGGCGTTTAAGGGCGCGCAGGAAATATCTTTTACGGTTGTGGCGATGAGCACGTCCCTGGTGGCCGTATTCATTCCGATCTTGCTGATGGGCGGGATCATTGGCCGGCTGTTCCGCGAATTTGCGGTCACGCTCTCGGGCGCGATCTTCATGTCGATGTGCATCTCGCTCACAGCGACTCCGATGATGTGCTCGCGCTTGCTGAAGCACGAGAGCAAGGAAGGTCACAACATCTTCTACCGGGCAAGCGAGCGGACATTCAATTGGCTGCTCCGGTTGTATGAGCGTACGCTGACCGTGGTTTTGCGGCATCCCGCGTTTACGCTGGGCGTGCTGCTCGTTACGATCGGAGTGAACGTCTACCTCCTGGATATCGTTCCGAAGGGATTTTTCCCGGAGCAGGACAACGGCACCATGGGCGGCGGAATCGAGGGAGCGGAGGACAGTTCCTTTACGGCGATGAATGCGCTCACCCAGCGCTTCGTCAGAATTATCAAAGCTGATCCCGCCGTCGAGAATGTGTTTGCCTTTACGGGCGGGCAGGGCGCTACGAACCATGGTTTCGTGTACATGGGATTGAAGCCGTTGAGCGAGCGAAAAATCGGCGCGCTGCAAGTGGTGAACCGGCTGCGCCCAAAGCTGAACGCAGTGCCGGGCGCCACCGTTTTCCTGCAGCCGGGCCAGGACCTGCGCATCGGCGGGCGAATGAGCAACGCGCAGTTTCAGTACACGATCCAGAGCGACAACGTGGATGACCTTGTGAAATGGGGTCCGCTGCTGGTGCAGGCGCTCAAGAAGATTCCTGAGATTACGGACGTAAATACGGACCAGCATAACAGCGGGCTGCAGGCGTCCCTGATCTACAATCGAATGAATGCGGCGCGCTTAGGGATCACGCCGCAGACGATCGATCAGACGCTGTATCAGGCATTCGGCCAGTCCATCGTCTCCACGATGTACACGCCATTGAACCAGTACTACGTGGTGATGGAAGTTGCGCCGCAATTCTGGCAATCGCCCGCAGGTCTGAAAAATGTCTATCTCAATCCGAAGCAGGGGGCGGAAGTTCCTCTGAGCGCCGTGGCGCAATACCAGCCCAAAACAGCTCCTCTTTCGGTGAATCACCAGGGACAATTTCCTTCGGTTACGGTTTCGTTCAATCTCGCGCCGGGCGTGGCCATGGGCGACGGCGCCGCGCTCGTGAACCAAGTGCAGCGGCAGCTAGGGATGCCCTCGAGCATTCACGGCATGTTCTCCGGCGCGCTGCAGGCGTTTCAGACATCGCTATCGACTGAACCTTTCCTGATTCTGACGGCTCTGGCAGCCGTCTATATCGTGCTCGGAATGCTGTATGAGAGCCTGATTCACCCGATCACGATTCTTTCCACGCTCCCTTCGGCTGGCGTAGGCGCGGTGCTTGCGTTGTTTGCGTTTCGCACGGACCTAAGCATCGTCGCAATGATCGGGATGCTGCTGCTGATCGGAATCGTGAAGAAAAACGCGATTTTGATGATCGACTTCGCGATCACCGTGGAGCGCACCGAGGGGACGAATCCGCGGGACGCCATCTTCCAGGCCTGCATGCTTCGCTTCCGTCCAATTATGATGACGACGATGGCCGCCCTCTTTGGCGCCCTGCCGCTGGCGCTGGGCACCGGCGCCGGTTCGGAACTACGGCGGCCGCTCGGAATCACGATCGTCGGCGGTCTCATCCTGAGCCAGATGCTGACCCTCTACACGACGCCGGTTGTTTACCTCTACATGGACCGCTTGAGCCTCTGGTGGCGTCGCGGTCATCGGCACGGGCATGTGGCACCTGCCCCGCAGGCGGCCGACTAATCCATCCAACGGAGAAGAAGACGAGGGCATGGCTAAAAGACTGACTGTGTTAGGCGCGAGCGTGACGATTGCAATGTTTGCCGCCGGATGCGCGGTGGGGCCGAAGTATCACACGCCTGCGGTTCAGGTTCCTCCCTCTTATAAGGAGGCTACGCCGCCAACAACTCCTCCTCCCGCCGCGCCGCAATCGTCGGCCGCGCCAAACGCAGCCGCGCCCGCCAATAGCGCGAATGCAGGCGGCGCGCCAGAGTCCAACATGGCGGCTCAAACGCCTGCCCAGGGTCCTGCGACGATCAATCCGCCATTTCGCGTTGCGCAGCCGAACGATAATGCATTGCGCGGCGATTGGTGGGAAATGTTCAACGATCCTGAGCTGAACGCCCTCGAAGCGCAGGTAAACGTCTCCAACCAGAACATCGCCCGTGCCATGGCAGCGTATTTTTCGGCTCGCGCGCTGGTGCGCGAAACGCGTTCGGAATATTGGCCCGTTGCCGCGGTTTCGCCGTCGATTTCGCGGAGCCGGGCCTCGACCACAGGCACGAGGGCCAATTTTTCCCTCCCCGGTGATGCGTCTTGGGTCCCCGATCTTTGGGGCCGCGTGCGGAATACGGTCGCCTCGAACGCCGCCGCCGCACAGATCAGCGCCGCCGACCTGGAAAACACTCGCCTGAGCATGCACGCAGAACTCGCGGCCGATTACTTCCTCCTTCGCGGGCAAGACAATCTGAAACAATTGCTCGATTCTACGGTCACCGCGTATCAACAGTCTCTCGACCTCACCAACGTTCTCTATCAGACGGGAATCGACAGCGACGAAGCGGTGGCGCAAGCTGAGACGCAACTCCAGTCCGCGCAGGCGGCGGACACGAACGTCGGCATCCAGCGCTCGCAACTCGAGCATGCGATAGCGGTTCTCGCCGGCCAGCCGCCCTCCACGTTTACGATTCCATCGTTGGCGAAGCAATTGGAGCCGCCGCAAGTTCCTGTGGCCGCGCCGTCTTTTCTGCTCGAGCGCAGGCCGGACATCGCCGCATCCGAACGCGCCATGGCGCAGGCGAACGCGCAGATCGGCATCGCGACCGCCGCCTACTATCCTTCGGTGACGCTGAGCGCAAGCGCAGGCCTTCAGACCACTTCGATCGCAGACTGGTTCACTTGGTCGAGCCGCGTCTGGTCGGTGGGAGCTTCGCTGGCCGAGACTGTTTTCGATGCAGGCTTGCGTAAGGCGACCGTGCAGCAATTTCGCGGCGTCTATGACGAGGACGTGGCCACGTATCGCCAAACCGTTCTCGGGGCGTTCCAGCAGGTGGAAGACGACCTTTCAGCGGAGAGAATTCTCGCCGAGCAGGTGCAACAGCAGGACGCCGCGGTGCAATCGGCCGAACGGTATTTGAGCCTTGCGACCGAACGCTATCGTCTCGGCATCGATCCTTACCTGAACGTGATTACCGCTGAAACCACGCTGCTCACCAACCAGCGGACGGCGGTCGATCTGCGCACGCAGCAGATGACTTCTTCCGTCGACTTGATCGAAGCGCTTGGCGGCGGGTGGGATGTGAGCCAGCTTCCGTCCCAACGCGCCGTGGCGCAGGTGTCTACGCCGGCCACTCCGGTTGCTGCCACGCAAACGCAGCCCGCTCCAGGGAATCAGAGCAATCAGTAGGCGCGATCAGCGCTTGCGCTTGGCGCTTTTTGCCGGTTCGACAAAGCGATAGCCGACGCCGCGAACGGTGAGCAGCCGTTGTGGATTCGTCGGATCATCTTCAATATAGCGCCGCAGCCGGACGACGAAATTATCGATTGCGCGCGTATCTGTGTCCTCGTGCAGTCCCCACACGTCTTCGAGAATCGATTTTCGCGTCACGACCTTATCCTTGTTTGCCACCAAGTGCCGCAGGAGCTTCGCTTCCATCAGCGTGAGTTGAATGGTCGTCTCGCCTGAATGGAGCTCGAGCGCCGAGAAATCGATCTTCTTGCCATCGAAGACGTAGACATCGCCGTTCGCCGCAACAGCACCGTTCTCCTGCGTGGCTGCGCCGCCGCTATCGCGCAGCCACGCGCTGCGCCGCAAGAGCCCTTGTAGGCGCGCGAGGAAAATCGGCAGCTCGAACGGCTTCGGTAAATAATCGTCTGCGCCTGCCGCAAAACCCCGCAAAACGTCTTCCGGGCGGCTGCGCGCGGTGAGCATCAGCACGGGCGCGTAATTTCTTGCGGCGCGCATTGCTGCGACGACTTCGAAGCCGTCGCGGAAGGGCAGCATCACGTCAAGCACGACGGCGTCAAACTGCTCGCGATCGCGGGCGAGCCGCTGGATGGCCTTTTCGCCGTCGCCCACGATGTCCACGGTGTGGCCCTCGGCTTCGAGATTGAAGCGCAAGCCATCGGCGAGATGAGACTCGTCCTCGACCACGAGCACATGGCTCATGCGGCGCTCCGCGGCAATTCCAACACGACGGTCGTGCCGCGCCCTTCACCTTCGCTTTCGATGGAGACACGGCCGCCGTGTGCGCGTGCGATTGAGCGCACGATGAAGAGTCCGAGGCCGGTGCCTTTTACCTGCGTCCGTCCCGGCACGCGATAGAAACGCTTGAAGACACGCTTCACTTCTTGCGGAGGAATGCCCACGCCTTCGTCGCGCACGCGCAGCGCGATGTGCTTTTCATCGGGCGCTGCGATCTTTACGTCCACTTTGACGCGGCCGTTGGAATATTTCACAGCGTTGTCCAGGATGTTGCCGAGCGCGATCCGTAGGTCCTCCGGATCGGCATTCACGGTCACTGGCTGGCCGTTCACTGGTTCCATCTTGATTGCGGATGCGTCAAGATGGTGCCGCGTACGCGCCAAATCGACGCATTCTCGCGCCAGATCGGCCAGGTTCACATCCGCGCGATGCTGCGCCGTGCGCCCGTAGCCGACTTCGCCCGCCTTCAAGACCTGGTTTACGGTGCCGAGCAGGCGCGAAGTGTCCTCCAGCATCGAGCGGTAAAACTCCTGCCGCTGCGTTTCGCCCACGTCGCGGCGTTGTAGCGTCTCCAGATACAGCCGGATCGATGCGATCGGCGTCTTCAGCTCGTGCGTGACGGCGTTGAGAAAACTATCGTGCTGCTCGTTGCGGCGGATTTCGCGCAGCAGAAAGCCCGTGTTGAGAATCATCCCGAGGATGATTGCCAGAAAGAAAACGACCCCGAAAAAGAGCAGTACGCCCTGACGCCAGTGGAGGATGATCCAGCCGACGTTGAGCACGACGGCGACCGTGAGGCACACCACCAGCACGATGAAGGCGATGATTCGGCGGCGAGCAGTTACGGTGACGCGCATGACCCTATGCCGTGATTGTAACTTGGCAAGGCCATAGGCGGCTGTGTTTCTATCGCTGGCCGCTGTTTGCAGCGTCTGCCAGGCTTTCGGCACAAAGAAAAAGCCGCGAACGCCAAGGGCGCCCACGGCCAGAAAGGTTGCTGTTGTGCGCGAAACTACGCGGAGACCAGATCGCTGGCGGTCTCAGAAGTGGTAGTGGTTGCCGCTACATGCGCCGGTACCGCGCGATCGGGCTTAACTTCCGCATTCTTCCCCGGCAGCTCCACGCAATAGACATTCTTCGCCAGCCCGAGCTTCTTGAGTGTCCAAATGCCGTACCAGTTGAGATCGAACTCATACCAGGCGAGCCCGTGGCGTGCCGACGTCGGATGCGCGTGATGGTTGTTATGCCAGCCTTCGCCAAACGAGAAGAGCGCCACCCACCAACTGTTGGTCGAGAGGTCGCGCGTCTGATAACGCCGCGAGCCCCAGGAGTGCGTTGCAGAGTTCACCAGCCAGGTTGAGTGCAGTCCCACCACCGTGCGGAAGAACATGCCCCAGAGCAACATCTTCCACCCGCCAACGGCCAGGAGCAGCACGCCCAGAAGAATGTTGGGCACGTAATGATACTTCGTGATCCAAACGTGAAATCTGTCCTTCGCGAGATCGGGCACGTAACGCGCCAGCGTTTCCGTGTCGTGGTGCATGGACTTGCCCATCAAAATCCAGCCGATATGGGCCCACCACTTTCCGTCGATCGGCGAGTGTGGATCGCCCTCTTTGTCCGAGTGCTGATGGTGGATACGGTGCGTGGCGACCCAGAAAATCGGCCCGCCTTCGAGCGCGAGCGTCGCGCATGTGGTGAGGAAATATTCCACCCATTTCGGAGTCTTGTAGCCGCGATGCGTCAGGAGCCGGTGATACCCCATTCCGATACCGAGGCTGCCTGCCACCCAATAGAGAAAAAGTGCGACTAAGAAATTTGTCCAGCTGAAGAAAAACAACGCGGCAATGGCGCCCGCGTGAAAAATAATCATTGCAATCGATGTCACCCAGTTGATGCTGTTGTCGTCATGTTGGGTGCGTTCCAGTTCGGTGAGTTCCATTCGTTATCCCTTGGTTGGTACTGCCCTGCGGATTACTGCCCAACTCAGCATAACAAGCGGAACATAAGCGTTCTGTAATAGTTCTGTAATAGCGGCTTGCGGGCGAAAGAGTTACCTGTACGAACGGGGGCAGGACGCCCCTAGTACTCGTGCGAAAATCACAGCACTCGCGAAGATTAGGAGATACGATCTTCCTTCTGGCGCGCAAGGAATCCTCCGTGCGCGACCGTTTTCCGGCGAAGCTGTATGATCTTTCGAGGCGTCCAATCAGGTATGGCAACTGCCGAAAAGCACGGCCCGCTGCGCATTCTGGTGATTTTCGAGACGCTGCCGCTTCCCGAAGGCGGCGGCGCCGACCACCGTCTGCTCCAGATCATCCGATTGCTTCGCGAGCAGGGATACGCCGTCACCTTTCTCGCACCGCGCACGTCCGGCAATAACACGCGCAGTTCGGTTCTGAAGGAGATGGGTGTTGAAGTTCGGCTGGAGGATTCGGAGGTTCTG
>DATEME010000700.1:0-4970 GCA_035275865.1 Candidatus Acidiferrales bacterium
CCGATCATCCAGTCCACATGAATTAGGCTATCGTTTGCACCGCGCGCCGCTAGCTGGTCGGGAGTCAGACTGTCGCCGTCTTTCAGGCACGAACTGTAAGCTTTCCCGAGCGCGATGTGGCACGCGGCATTTTCGTCGAACAGCGTATTCATGAAGAGCAATCCGCTGGCAGCGATTGGAGAAGAATTCGGCACAAGCGAAACTTCGCCGAGCCGTCTCGCGCCTTCATCAGTCTCAATCATTCGCTGCAAAACCTGTTCGCCTTTCGAGGCGTGAGCCTCGACAATCTTTCCGCCTTCGAACCGTACGGAAATTTCCTCGATCATCGTTCCCATGTGGGACAGCGGCTTCGTGCTGGTGACGCGGCCCTCCACGCGATCCTTGTGCGGCGTCGTGAAGACTTCCTCAGTCGGCATGTTGGGGATGCAGTATTTGCCATTGTGCGCCATGGTGCCGCCGCCGAGCCACAGATGCCCATCGGAGAGACCGACGCGCAGGTCGGTGCCGGGCCCGCGGAAATGCAGCGCCGAATAGCGCTTTTCGTTCAGGCGATCGGCGCGATCATGCAGATTTGCATCGTGTCTCTTCCATGCGGCGACTGGATCCGGCTGATCCGCGCGCGACGCCGCGAAAATCGCATGCCATAGCCGGTTCAGTGCTTCCTCCTGCTGCACGTCCGGGAACACCGCCGCAGCCCAGGCAGGCGTCGCGCACGAGACGATCGTCCAGTTAATGTCGTGCCGCGAGATATATTCCAATGCAGGCCGATAGGCCTTCGAGGTCGCACGATTGAGGCGGCTTACTTTTTCCGGGTCCTCTTTGGAGAGCAGCGACGGATCGTTCCCGGCAATAGCAAGCCGCGCAGCGCCGTTCTTGTATGCGCTGGCCATCCCTTCGTAGAGCCACGCAGGGGCAGCATCAAAACTTTCGTCTGGGGCATAGCGGAATCGCAACAGAGCCGCTTCTTCATCGCCATAGATCGTGTTTACAAGCCTCGCGCCCGCTTTGTACGCGTGCCGGGTGATCAGCCGCGCCAAGAGCAAGGCATCCAGCGTGCACGTCATCACAAGTTCTTGACCTGGCGCAAGGCCTAAGCCCACACGCACGGCCACTTCGGCCAGACGGTCGAGATTTTTTGCGAATTCAGGAGACTGCAAATACTGCGATTTGGCGATTGCGGGATTTGATGTCATGCATCAATTATGACGCGGGCAGCGCCGCATTGACAACGCAGACGCCTACGGATTCGAAGGACTTTCGGAGAGAACGTGCCAAACCTCGTACCCAATCGCAGCTGTGCCGCCAATCAGAATTGCTTCGAAGATTAGCCGGCGGTGATTATTACTAGTGCTGGCTCCTTGGCCGCCCTGAGGGTAGGGTGCCGCGGGCGAAGCAGGCTCGGCAGCAAGCGTCACGCGATAGGACTTCCCGGCCTCGATCATCCGCTCCTCACCATCGTGAGTGAGCGAAAGTGTGCCTTCATAGGATGTAACGATAATTTGGCTAGTCCCGGTGATCGTCACTTGCCCGAACGCGTGCTTGGTGTTCGCCGGACGTAAAGTGCCAACGGGAGTGTCAATCTCCAAAGGATCGTCAATCGTCCCGGAAAACCCCGCTGTGCCGCTCTTCATCAGCATATCGATGCGGCCATGGTCCTGCGTGACGCTCGCTTCGCTCGATGCCAGCATGAAAAGTTGGCCGGAGCCCACGCGCATCCGCAGCGTTCCACCCGGATAGGTGCTCAGGGCGTCACCGGCATAGACGTTGGCACCCAGCGCCGCATCGACGCCATCGACATGTGCCGACACTGCATCGGAAACCACCCCTGTTGGTATATCGGCGGCGATTGCGACCGCGACGCTGAGAAGCGCCATGCCCACGGTTACCGCGGCTTTACGCAAAACTGTCATGGGTCCTCCGGGAGCCTACAGCAAATCTAGAACCTGCAATCTTTGAATGTCAATACAGGGAAGCCGCTCGTTTGGCTGATCTCCTTGAATGGCCTAGGTTTATCGCGCGTGGTTGCCGCGAGAGACTCTTGCCTAGAGGCCTCTCTCGTAGGGTTCGTCGTGGGTCACGAACTCGGGATACGCTCCGCCGCCCAGCTCGTATAGGTCCATTCCTTGCCGCTCGCCTTCCGGACCCACTCGTTGACGATACACACGATCGAGCGCCCAATTGAGAGCATAGGTGAATGGGAAAACAAATCCAAGCAACGTCGCGATCCCCACAAATTGTGCAAGCAGCTGCCCGTGGTTTTCCGCACCCGTCGCGCCCACTGTGCCTAGCAAGCCCACCGCTAGCACGCCCCACAGCCCGCCGAGTGCATGTGCCGAAATTGCTCCGCCAGGATCGTCGACGCGGAGCTTGAGCTCAAACCATTCCACAGACAGCGTCACCAATGCGCCCGCCACAGCTCCAACAATCACGGCTTCTGGCGGCCGGATGAACGCGCACCCCGCGCTGCTCGCTACGAGGCCACCAACCCACCCATTGACGCTGAGCGAGGCGTCCGGCTTCCTGAATCTCACTTTCGTTACGATAGCGGCGGTCAAACCGGCCGAAACCGCGCAAAGAATCGTGTTCACCGCAATCAGAACCACATTGCCGGCATCGACGTTTGCCATAAGAATAGCGCCAGCGCCGTTCAGCCCGATCCATCCAATCAGTGACAACAGGCACCCGAACGTCACATAGACCGCGTTATGTCCGGGAATCGCGGTCGGCATCCCATCGCGCGCATATTTCCCGCGACGCGGCCCCAGGATCCACGCAATCGAGAGCGCCGTCAGGCCGCCGACGCAATGGATGGTGCTCGACCCGCCCCCGTCGATGAATCCCCGCCCAATGCCATAATTCTCGCCGAGCTGTTCAAGCCACCCGCCTCCCCAAACCCAGTGCGCAAAGAGCGGATACGTCAAACCGGCCAACAACACGGTCGAGAATGCAACAGCGCTCATGCGCCATCGGTCAGCGCCGCTGCCCAGCGGGATGATTGCCGCAAGGCCTACGCTGAGTATTTCCAGCCACACGGCGAGGGAAGGCGACGAAATGTCTAGGGGGACGCCGCGCAGGAAAAACCGCTCAGATGCAATCCAGTTCCACGGTTTGCCACCAATCAGAAAATAATAGGCTGGCCCGTCAGGATAGCCTTGCCACGCAAAACCGATGACGAAATACACCAGCGCCGCGATTCCGACCACACCCAGCGAGCACATCATCATGTGCGCCGCGCTCCGCGAACGCCCAAGACCTGTATTGATCAGGCAAAGACCCGCAATGGCAAAAGGGACGGCAAGGATGAGGGCGATGCAGAGCACAGTGACAGCATCTGTGAGAGCAGGTACCGAGAGCGGCATCAGTCTTCGAGACCTCTCGGATTAGCGTGAGATCGAATCACCAGCACCAGCCCCGTTGTTTCCACGCCTATTCCCGCGGCCACAAAGACGCTTCGGGCTCCCTCTGTGGACAGCATTCCCATGGCCGCGAGCACGATCGCCCAGCCCGCCAGCATCAGCAGAAACCCCAGTATTTTCATATTCGCAGGTCGGAAGTTGCGACGTCCACCCAATAGAATGCCCACCGCGTCGCGCGCGAAGCGTAGCACCTCCTCGTTTCAGCGGTCCAATCCATTATTTCGATGCGTTCGGTAAATATTTTTTAGGCCATTCGAAAATCCTATCTATTAGATCGAAACGTTGCATTTTACTAAGCTCGCTAGAGTGCATACTCTCCGGTTCCTGAGTTCGTGTGCTTACGAAACTCTGATAATTCACAAGGAGAGTCTATATGGCCGAGAAGACTACCGGTGAGATGAAGGCTACCCTGGGATTGACTGGGCTAACGATGAACGCGATGGCGCTTATCGCACCCGGTGCTTTCCTTTGGCTCACCTTTTATGCTCAGGCGACCGAAGGATCCACGTCGCCTTCGATGTGGATCGGCATCCTGTTTGCGCTTTTGCTCTGTCTGGCGACCGCGGTCTCGTACGCCGAGTTGTCGAAGCTGTATCCCGGCACCGGCAGTTCGTATTACTTCGCTGAACAGTCCTTTTTGAATCATGAAAAAGCCTGGAAATATTCCAGACTGATGAAATTCATCGTCGGATGGGGCTCGCATCTCTACTACTGGATCTATCCCGGCGTCATGGTGGCGGCGACGGGCCTTTTCGTTGGCTACGTGGTGGGCACGCTATATCCCAACTTCATGAGCGCCTCGAATCCGGGGCCGATGTTCATGATGCTTGTTGCCATCCTCTTTACAGTCGGCGTCTCTTACATTGCCCACCGCGGGGTCACAGGTTCCACGGCGGTGAACGTCGCGATCAACATCATTCAAATTTCTGCGTTGATTGTCTTTGCGGTTCTGGCGATTGGGTACCGGACGAATCATCCTCCGGGCAGTGTGGCCTGGCAGTGGGACGCGGCTTCCGGCGATGCCTACAATTGCGAGTTTGTGACGGACGCATCCGGCGCCGTCGTTCGCAACGCCAGCCAGATTCCTCAATGCAAAATGGACGCTTCCGGACAACCTGTTCCTTATCACGTCAGCTATCCGTGGAACGATTCGAATGGTAACTTCCTGAGTCACCCCAGCGCCAAGTCCGTCATCGGTATCCACAGCTTCGGATGGTTGTTCGTACAAGCGAATATAGCGATTCTCATTCTGGTCGGATTTGAATCGTGTACGTCGCTCGGAGGTGAAGCGAAAAACGCCCGGCGAGACATACCTATTGCGGTGATAACGTCTCTCCTCGTGCAGGGAGCCTTCTGTTATCTATTCGAGTATTTCGCTGCGAACTATGCTTTAAGTAGCGGCTATTCGATGCAGAGCGCATCCGGCTCGGCCGCGCCGATCGCCGACATGATGGTCATGATCGGCGACGCAATCCTCGGCCCGGGGCATGGCCGGACTTTCATGCTGCTCGAAGCGGTCACCGTATTTCTCGCGCTCATTGGAACCACCCTTTC